>JALYSX010000127.1 GCA_030854585.1 Vulcanimicrobiota bacterium | reverse complement strand
TAGATCCCTTCGAGTCGATTGAGCGGCAAGTGATCTTGCCATCGTTTGACGATCGTATCGGCGAGCATGCCGGGACCCGCGAGGCCTTTGGGGATCGGAAGCTCGGGCACCTCACCGACGAGCACCTCGGTTTGCGCGTCGCGCTCGCGATCCTTGCGGACGAATTTCGGTCGCACGACACGTGCGACGACGAGCGCAGCCGGCCGGCGCTCGATCGTCTCGCTGACTTCTTCGCCGATACGCTCGAATGCATCGAGGCCTTGTCGCTCGACCTCCGGTGGCAAGATCTCGATATCGACGCGCGGCAAATGCTCGGCGATCGGATGCCGCCCCGTCGGCTTTTTGCGCACATGCTCGCGCACGGGCTGCTCCGCATTCGCCGCCGCGAGTGCCGCATCGAGCTCCGCGCGCTCGCGGTCGCCCAGCATCATCGCGAGCATGTCGAGCGAGAGCTGTCCTTCCACCGTCGTGCGATGCTCGGACTTCGAGCCGAACAGACCGCGCTCGAGCTTGCGACATCGCTCCATCATCTCGAGATAGAGACGCTTGTAGTCGTCACGCTCCTTCTCGAGCTTCACGAGACGCTCTTCGATCGCGACGAGATCGATCACGAGATCTCTTCTGATCGAAGCAAGATCCAGCGTCAATACGATTCGATCGTCGCGATCACTTTTCTATTCCGCGAAGGAGCATCGCGAGCGCGCGCGCATCGATCGTCGCAATGGGCCGATGCGATTCGCTCGCCTCCGGCAACTCGAAGCGCGCCGCGTGAAGACGCTTGTAGAGAATGCAATATCCATTGCCGTCGAACCAAAGCACCTTGAGACGATTCGAGCGTTTGCTCGCAAACACGAAGAGCGCGCCGCTCTGAGGCTCGAGCTCGAGTCGCTCCTTCACCGCCAGCGCGAGCGCGTCGAACGATCGGCGCATGTCCTGACGCTCGGTGCACACGAAGATGCGGACCGCCGTCGGAATCATCGCCGACGCTCGAGCACGTCGAGAAGCCGAGCCAACGTTGCCTCATCGAAGTCCGCCGGCACGCGTACTCGCATATTGCTCGCGAGCACAATCTCGAACGCTTCGCGCTGTACCGGCGCCGTCATCTCGACGAACGTCAGCGGCGTCGGTGGCGCTTCGCTCTTCTTCTGATCGCTTCGTAGTCGCCACTTCCACCATCGGAGCGAGGACTCGGCGACGCCGTGCGCGCGCGCGAACTCGTCAGGACTCTGCCCGCTCGCCTTCCATTCGTCGATTCGCTTTTCCCACGTCGCCCGCGATGTCCGCTTCATCGCTCCGAGACTTACGCGACTCGCCCGCGAACATCAGGAACGGTGTTGGTCGAACGGATACGTCTTCTCGGCATCGATCCGCTCGAGTATCTCGCCGACGTACTTCCGATCCTGACCCGCGACATCCGCCTGGCCGACATGCCGGCGCTTCTCCCGGTGAACTGGAAAGCGCGACGCGACGCCGCGAAACCCGTGTAGCTGACGTCGTCCGCGTCTCGGACGAGTCGGCTCGAAAAGTCGCGAAGAGTATCGCGCTCGCCGGCTTTGAAACGATGCGGGCCACCTGTGCTGCAGCGTACGGACACGTCTGAACGGGTGACCCGCTTATTGGATCGACGCCGACATCGCGGCAACCCCGTTGATGCTGCCAGACGTATTGAGGTTGATCCTGACCGTGGAGTTACTGAAGACACGAACCCACAGGCCCGCGTCGGCGCCCGACGAATGCGGTCCGCTCTGCGGAGCGCCCGTGGCGCCTGCGACCGGTATGGCCGCTGCAGCGGTCGAGAACTCCTGACCTGTGTATCCCGCCGGGGGCGAGACGGTGTTCCACCAGTTGCCTGATCCGGTCCCGTAGAGTCCATAGCGGGAGTGGCCGGAGCTCGTGAGCATCATCATCGCGAGGCCGAACACCTGCCCGGCGTACGTCGCGTTCTGGTTCTCCACCAGGACGATCTTGTCGGCGCTTGGATCGTTGTCTGTATAGCGGGCATTCGCCATCTTGATGAGGTCCGCACTGGCCTGCTGCGCGAGTCCCAGGCCCCCGTCCGCCCACGATTCCTCGTAGCAGCCGTCGAGCAGGCCGGAGAAGTCACGCCAGATACTGAGCCCTGACGTGCTGTTCGCGTTCGTCACGGTCGACCCCCCTATGTTCCCGATCATGATGGGAGGGGTCGAAGGCGAGCTGCCCCACCCAACGCCATGCGAGTGCAAGTTCGGAATGACGTTTGCAAGGC
>JALYSX010000112.1 GCA_030854585.1 Vulcanimicrobiota bacterium | reverse complement strand
CACGAGGTCGGGCTGCTCGCGCTGGGCCATCGCGACCGCGCTGCGCCCGTCGCTCGCCGTCACCACCGCGTAGCCGCTCCGCTCCAAGTTGAAGCGCAACGTCTGCAGGATCGACGACTCATCGTCGACGACCAGGATCTTCTTGTTGAAGTCGGGGCTTTTCGTGAAAGCGCCCCGACTAATCGTTGTGTCCGGCGAGCCGTTCATAGAACTTGGCAACGGCGCTGTAATCGAGCGCGCCGTCTCCTCCTGCGGATTGAGCGGTATAGAGTTGGTAGGCGAAGGCCGTCGACGGCATCGCGGTTTTCATCGCACGCGCCGCGTCCAGCGCGGCGCCGAGGTCCTTGCGGAGGAGGTCGATCGCAAAACCGCTCTCCAGGTCGCCCGCAAACAACGTCTTCGGCATCCATTGGTCGAGCAGGTAGTTCGCACCCGTCGCGTTTGCAATAACCTTGCGGACCATGTCGATATCGGCCCCGGCCTGCTTCGCGAAGTTCAGGGCCTCGACGTTGGCGACCATGACCGAGCCGATGATGACCTGATTGACCAACTTGATAGTCTCGCCCATCCCGACCGGCCCGACGTGATGGGGCTCGAGGGACTTTGAGAATCGGTTCGGCCCGGACGTAGTCGGACGGATCGGCGCCGGCCATGATGGCAAGAGTCCCGAGCGCCGCTCGGGCGGGCCCGCCGCTGACCGGAGCGTCGACCAGGGCGTGCCCCGCAGCCCGCAGCCGTTCGGAGAACTCCCGGGTCGCGATCGGCGAGATCGTCGACATGTCGATGAAGAGCGTGCCCGGGTTCGCACCGCGGAGGGCCCCGCGTGGGCCGAAGAGCGCCTCTTCGACGTGGGGTGCATCGGGGACCATGGTGATGACCACGTCCGAGGCCGCCGCGACGCCTGCCGGGTCGGCCGCTTCAGTCACGCCGTCGGCGGCAAGACGCTCGATTGGAACGCGGTTACGATTGACGCTCGTGGTCACCGCATAGCCCGCCCTGCGGAGCGTGCGGGCCATCGGCTCGCCCATCGCTCCGACTCCGATAAATCCGATTCTAGCTTGACTCACGCTGGCGCGCCTTCGGGGCGGGGCGGCCTACGCCTGTTGCCGAAGCCGCACCGTCCAACGCACCGACCGAGGAGACGCCCGATGCCCGCTTCCCCCAGCCGCCCGTCGTTCGACGAGCTGAACCTCTCGACGGGCAAGCGCGTTCGCTTGCATCGCCTGATGTACGAACACGGGCCGGCCAACGGTACCTTGATGATGCTCCCGATCGACCAGGGGCTGGAGCACGGCCCGATCGACTTCTTCGACAATCCGGAATCGATCGACACCGACTGGATCTACAGGCTCGCGGTCGCCGGCAACTTCTCGGGCATCGCGCTGCACATCGGACTTGCCGAAAAGTACCACCGGAAGTATGCGGGTAAAGTGCCGCTCGTCCTCAAGATCAACGGCAAGACTACCATTCCGCCCGACGACGATGCCTTCTCCTCGCTCACGTCCTCGGTCGAAGATGCCGTTCGTCTCGGTGCTGATGCGGTCGGCTATACGCTCTACGTCGGCAGCCCGTCGCAAGACGTCGACATCGCGCAGTGCAACGAAGTCCGCCGCGAGTGCGAGAAGTACGGCATGCCGCTGATCATCTGGGCGTATCCGCGCGGCGCGTCGGTCAAGGAAAAAGGCGGCGTCGAGTCGCTCTATGCGATCGACTACGCGGCCCGGGTCGCCTGCGAACTCGGGGCCGACATCGTCAAACTCAACGAGCCCAAATGGGATGCCGCGGGAGCGGCCTCATCGCCCAAACCCTACAACACCCTCCAGTTTTCCGACGAAGAGGGTCTGGCCAAGGTCGTGAAGTCGGCCGGTCGCACGCTCGTGCTTGTCTCGGGCGGGAGCAAGATGGGTGACGATGCGACCATGCACAAGGCCAAGTTGGCGATGGAGGCGGGCTGCGTCGGTCTGATCTTCGGTCGGAACATGTGGCAGCGCAAGTGGGACGATGCGCTCTCGATGACGACAAAGATGCACGACCTGATGAAGGGATACGGCGTCTAATAGAGACATGACCGCCGCCGAACCGACCATCGAAGAACGAGTGAACGCTGCCTTGGATAAGGTACGGCCGGGCATCGCGATGGATGGCGGCGAGGTCTGGCTGGTGAGGGTGCAAGGCTCGACCGCCTTCGTGCAGATGCTCGGCGCCTGCGGCGGCTGCGCGGCCGCGAGCATGACGCTCAAAGGTGCGATCGAGATGGTCGTCACCTCGGACGTTCCGGAGATAACCGAAGTCCTCCAGGTCTGAAGCAGAGGTGCGCCGCTATCGAGCGAACGTGTTCTAGTGGCCTCCGGCGCAGCGGCTGCAGAACCAACTGACGGCGCCCGCATGTGCCTGCGGGAGCATATGTTCGCGGATACCGCGACGACCGCAGGTCGCGCAGGCGAAGGTCTGACCGATCGGGGCTTTCTCGACGACCTGATTGCGGACCATCAGATACGCCACCGTGAAGATGACGATGCCGACCACCCAGGGCGCGAACGCGAAGAAGTGGGCGAACGTCTCTTGTGAGATCATCTATGCGCTCTTCTTGAAATAGTCGGCGTTGATCTCGACGAAGTTGTTCCACTTTTCGGGAACGTCGGAGTCGGCGAAGATCGCTTCGACCGGGCAGGCCGAGACGCACGCGCCACAATCGATGCAAACCTCGGGATCGATGAACAGCTGTTCGTCCGATTCCTCGCCTTTGATGCAATCGACCGGGCAGACGTCGACGCACGATTTGTCTTTCGTGCCGATACACGGTTCGGTGATGATGTAGGCCATGACTGGATACTATACCCCTTCGGTACGTTCGCGTTAACGGGAAAGCCACAGGAGTAATTGGCAGGCAGG
>JALYSX010000163.1 GCA_030854585.1 Vulcanimicrobiota bacterium | reverse complement strand
GAGCAGCTGACCCGCGCGACCGCGCCGGGCGCGATCTCGCTTGCGACCGGGCACCCGGCGCCCGAGACCTTTCCGCTTCACGACTTCGCGCGCGCATTTCATCGTACGCTGGTCGACGATCCGCCCGAAGCGATGCAGTACCGTTCCTCGACCGGCGATCCCGAGCTCTGCGAGACGTTCGCGGCCCTCTTGCGCGGTCGCGGGTGCGATGCGGATGCGCGCGACATCATCGTCTGCTCGGGCGCACAGCAGGCCGCCGACGTGGTCGCGACCGTGTTGCTCGAAGAACGTTCGGTGGTCGCCTCCGAGTCGCCGACGTACTCCGGCACGCTCGGCGTCTTCGACGCGCGCGGCGTCACCTACGTCGAGGTCCGTAGCGACGGTGACGGAATTCGGCCCGACGATGTCGAGCGCGTCTTCTCGGAATATCGCCCACGCTTGCTCTATCTCAATCCGATCGCGCAGAATCCGACCGGCGCGGTGCTGCCGCTGCGTCGCGCGAAGCAGATCGTCGCGCTCGCTCGCCGCTACGACGTGGTGATCCTGGAGGATCAGACCGGTTGGCAGTTGACCTACGATGCGGCCGCGCCGCGTCCGCTCGCGTCGTTCGATACCGACGGACGCGTGATCCTGATGGAGTCGCTCTCGAAGTCGATCTTTCCGGCGCTGCGCGTAGGATATCTCTACTGCAAGGGCGCGCTCGCGGAGGCGCTCGAGATCGCCAAAGTGCGCGCCGACGTATTCACCTCGACGCTCACCCAGCGCGCGCTCTGGCGCTTTATGAACTCGCCCGCCTACGCGCGCCACCTGCGTTCGGCCCGCACACTCTATCGCGAACGTCGCGACAACTTCATCGAGACGATCGCGACCGTCGTTCCGTGGAGCGACGTGCGCCCCCCCGCGGCCGGCGTGAACGTCTGGCTCGCATTGCCGTCGCGTATCTCCACCCAGGCCGCCTTCGATGCCTGCGCCCGTGAAGGGGTGTTGGTGATGCCCGCGGAGCCGTTCTATCCGACCCGGGTCGGGCCGCCCGGCCTGCGCCTCTCGTTCGGCGATCTGAGCTCCGACGAAGCCCGGGAGGGGCTCGCTCGCCTCGGCCGAGCCCTGCAGCGCCTAGGGATACCCTTAGAGCAGGCCTAGAGTCGCCCGCGACCGTAGCCTAGGGCGTGACTCTGCGACGAATTTTTGCGGCGGCGTTGGCCGTCGTTCTGCTTGGTGCGGTCCCGCGACCGATCGTGTTCTCGGCCCCGGCCGGCAATCGTCCGGCGGGCGCTCCCGTACCGAGCCGCCCGTACGACCTGATAACGCAGGACGGCCGGACCGTCGCGCCACTCGGCACCAACGTCACGGTCGATCCGGGCGCGCAGAGCGTCGCGCTATCACCTGATGGGAAGTTCGTCGTCGTCGGTGGCGCCTCACTCCAGACGCTCGACGCGGGTTCGCTGCGGGTCGTCTCCTCGATGCCGGATGCGCCTTCCCCGATTCTCGACGTCGCCGCCGTGCGAGATTCGGGCGATCCGGCGCGCACGATCGTCGTCGCGCTCTCGCGGTTCGGCGGTGGCGAACTCCGGTACTTCGATCTCGCGAGCGACGGTACGCTCACGAAGCGCGGCGCCTCGGTCGGCACCAGCGGAGATATGAGCGCGCAGTCGACTATGGCGATCTCGTCGGACGGACGCATCGCATACGTCGTCGGGGGCCTCTCCGGAGCTTTGCAAGCGTTCGAGATCGCGTCGGGACGTCAACTCGGTACGACGACGGCGGTCGGGTTCGCGCCGGCCGGCGTCGCGATCGCCGGCAAGCATCTCTACGTCACCAATGCCGGTGTGATGGGGATATCGCCACTCTCCGCACCGGTCCGCGTTCCGCAGTTCGGCGTCGCGCCGTATGACTCGGTGCGATCGTCGTCGTTGACGGCTCTAGGGTTGAAGGATGACGGCGCAGTCGACGCGAGTGCGGCGCAGACGGCCAAGATGGATACGGCACCCGACGAGTTGACGAATATCGGCGGCGCGTTTCCGTCGAAGATCGCCCTCTCGAAGGATGGGCGCTTCGCGTTCGTGTGCATGAGCAACGTCGATCGGATCGCGGTGGTCGCGCTCTCCGGCGTGCCACGCGTGGTCGCCGGCCTCTCGCTCCGCCTGTTCCAGAGTTCGCCGATCGGTAGCGCGCCCTACGGAACGCATCCGAGCGCGATCGTCCGCAGTGCCGATGGAAATCGGCTCTACGTGGCGCTCGACGGCGTCAACGCGGTCGCGGTGCTCGATAGTTCGAAACCGGGATCGTTGCGTCGCCTTGGGCTCCTGCCGACCGGCGCGGATCCCAGCGCCCTTGCGCTCTCGTCGGACGGCCGGTATATCTACGTCGCGAACGCGCGGGGCGAGGTCGCGAGTGCGACCCTCCAGCGGGTCGATCTGCGGCGCGTTCCGCTCCAATCCGTGACGCTCTCCGCACTCCGCTACAATCGCGCCGTCGCCTATGGCAAAAATCAAGCGGTCGTGCCGGCAATGCGACTGGACGAGCCGACTCGTAGCGTGCCGATCTCACACGTGGTGGTCGTCTACGTCGGCTATCCCGCGTTCGCTTCGTCCGCGACGGCTGGCGATACGCCGAACATCCACGCACTCGCGCGCACGTACGCCTCCGCGGCGAACTTCTATGCGGATGCCTGGTCGGGGCCGTCGTCGCTCACGCCGAACCTCTATCCACGCTCCGGGTACATCTTCAACAACGCGCAACGGGCGG
This sequence comes from Vulcanimicrobiota bacterium, assembly GCA_030854585.1. GTDB lineage: Bacteria > Vulcanimicrobiota > Vulcanimicrobiia > Vulcanimicrobiales > Vulcanimicrobiaceae > JALYSX01. The sequence goes on along the minus strand of JALYSX010000163.1, from coordinate 7,617 downwards.
GTCGCTCGTACCGCGACTATGGGGGGCTGATCGATCTTCTGGGACGCTCCGACGACGGGCTCTACGGCCTCGAAGTGCCGGCGCTCGCGGCGCTCGCATCGCACATCGATCTCGACTACCCGGGGCCGAACGGTTCCGTCCGCGACGAGGCTCGCGCGCGCGAGTTCGTGCGCGATATCGCGCCGCTGGTGCAGAACGATGCGATGCCGGACTTCACCTACGTCAGACTCCCGGGCGGCGACGCGACGCACGGCGATAGCGCACTCGGCACGATCGTCGACTATCTCACGCACACGCCGCAGTGGTCGTCCACGGCGATCTTCATCGTTCCGGATACCCCGCAAGCCGCCGACGCGGCCGGCTGGCATCCGAGCTTCGCGATCGTCGTCTCGCCCTACGCCAGGCGCGGATACGCAAGCGGCGTGCACCTCTCGACCGCGAGCGTTCTCAAGACCGAAGAAGAGTTGCTCGGCCTGCCCCCGATCGGTCTTGCCGATCTGCTCGCAACCGATATGGCCGACTTCTTCATGGCAAAGCCCGACCCGGCGTCGTTCTCGGCGCTGGCGGTCGGTTCGGCCCCCGTTCCCGGAGTGCTGGCGCGGCCCGGCGTCGAAGGCGTCGGGCACAGACCATGAGCAAGACGAGCGTACATTTTGGACCGCGCCTGGTAGCGCGACCCACCGGGACCCTTCGCGCCGCCGCCCTGGTGCGGCCCCCCGCTTCGATCGAGAACGCCAAGCCCGCCATCGGGGAGCCGAACGCGATCTACGCGCGCGCGCTCGAACAGCACGACATCTTGGCCAAGACCCTGACCTACTTCGGGGTGGATGTCTCGATTGCGGATTCGGCCGGTGAAGACCCTTACGAAGTCGCCGTCGCCGACGCGGCCGTCGTGTTCGAGGATGGCGCGACGATCATGCGCCCGAGCGTGATGTCGCGCCGGGGCGAAGCGGCCCGCATCGAAGCCGAGTTCGCTCGAATCGACGTGCCGATCGCGGGACACATCGCTGCGCCCGGCCTGTTCGATGGCGGCGACGTTTTGATGGTCGGCCGGACGGCGTTCGTCGGCGTCGGCTCTCGCGGCAACGCGCTCGGGCGGAGCGGCTTCGCGGCAGTCGCGAGCGCTCACGGCTTCTCGGTGGTCAAGGTTCCGCTTGCGCCCGGCGTCGGTTCGTTGCGTGCGGTCGCCGGAGCGGTCGCGAGCGATACGGTCGTTCTCGCCGAAGGAAAGGTCGACCCGGCCTCGTTCGCCGGGTTCAGGACGATCGTCCTCGAGCGCGGTGAAGACCTGGCTGCCGGCGTGCTCTGCCTCGGCGAGCATCACGTCCTGGGCGACGTCCGGTACCGCACGTCGTTGCGCGCGCTGCGCAAGGCCGGCGTGACCGTCGAAGCGATCGACCTCTACGAGTTCACCAAGATTGGCATCGCCTCGGGCATGCTCGCCATCGCGCTCAAACGCGACTGAGGATCCCGATTCGATGCGCGTAGCGATCCTCTCCGATATCCACGGCAATCTCGTCTCGCTGGACGCGTGCCTGAACGATCTGGACCAGCAGGGCGGTGCGGACGCGATCGTCGCGGCCGGCGACCTGTGCGTCGACGGCCCGAAGCCGAAGAAGGTCTTGCAGCGGCTGATCGATATCGGCGCGCAGTGCGTCCGCGGCAACACCGACCGCTATATCGCCGAACGCGACGAGGTCGCGCTTCCGTCGGCGGAGCGCGCACAACTGCAATGGACGCGCGATGACATCGGTGAGAAGCTGATCGCCTGGCTCGGAGTGCTTCCCTTCTCGCTCCGCTTCGGCGAAGATGCGAACCAACTGCTGATCGTTCATGCGAATCCGAGCAACGACGACGAGCACGTCTGGCCCGACGCGGACGACGCGACGCTCGAGCGTCTGATCGGCTCGGAGATCGCGAACGCGATCGCCTTCGGTCACCTGCATCTGCCCTACGTGCGCGTCTGGCGCGGGAAGATGCTCGCGAACGTGGCTTCGGCCGGACTCCCTAAGGACGGCGATCCGCGTGCGAGCTACGCGATCGCGACCCAGCGTAGCGGCGGGTGGGAGATCAAACATCGGCGCGTCGCCTTCGACGTGAAGAAAGTCGCAACCCAGTTGGCGGATTGCGGTATTCCGGGGAGTGCGGAGCTCATCGCCACGCTCCGACGCCACCGCTATAAACGACTCAAATCATCGATCCCATAACCGCGCCCGCCGTCGAGGTGAAGAACCTCGTCAAACGGTACGGCGACTTCACCGCCGTCGACGACGTATCGTTCCGCGTGGAAGCGGGCGATTTCTTCGGCTTTCTCGGCCCGAACGGCGCCGGCAAGACGACCACCATCAGCGCGATCGTAAGCCTGGTGCGCAAGAGCTCAGGCAAGATCGCGATCTTCGGCCGGGACATCGACGCCGACTGGCGCGAGGCGCGCAAGCTGGTGGGGATCGCGCCGCAAGAGTACAACTTCGACCGCTATCTCTCGATCCGCGACGTCCTGATCTTCCAAGCGGGCTACTACGGGCTGCCGAAGCGGGATGTCGAGGATCGCGCCGACGTGTTGCTGGCGCAGTTCTCGCTTACGTCGAAGGCCAACGTCGAGTACACCAAGCTCTCGGGCGGGCAGAAGCGCCGGCTTACGCTAGCGCGCGCGATGATCCATCAGCCGAAGCTGTTGATCCTCGACGAACCGACGGCCGGCGTCGATGTCGAACTCCGGATCGAACTCTGGGAACTGCTCCGCGCGCTCAATGCAGGCGGCATGACGATCTTCCTGACGACGCACTACCTCGAAGAGGCCGAGGCGCTCTGCAAGAACATCGCGATCATCCGCGCCGGCAAGATCGTCACGCAGCAGAGCACGAGCAATCTGCTCGCGAGCCGCGAAGGATCGACGCTCCAAGACGTCTTCCTCGAGCTGACGCGATGAACCGCATCGGGCTCTGGACGCTTATCAAGCGCGAGATGATCCGCAGCATCAAGGTGATCAATCAGGTCATCTGGCCGCCGATCATCATGACCCTGCTCTACGTCTTCGTGTTCGGACTCGCGCTCGGGAAACAGTTGCACAGCATCCAAGGCGTGAGTTACGCGGAGTTCTTGATCCCCGGCCTGATCATGCTGCAGGTGATCGATTCGTCGTACGGCGAGTGTTCGAGTTCGCTCTTCCAGGCCCGCTTCATGAACTCGATCCAGGAGATGCTGGTCGCGCCGATGTCGGCCGGCGAGATGGTCTTCGGCTACATCTTCGGTAGCTTGGCGCGCGCGATCCTGATCGGCGGCCTGATCACGATCGTCGGATTCGTCGCGGTCCACGCCTATCCGACCGACTGGTTCGTCTTCTTCGGCGTGCTCTGCGTCGTCTCGATCCTGTTCTCGTCGCTCGGGCTGATCTTCGGACTGCTCGCCGAGAAGTTCGACCACATCGCGGTGCTGACGACCTTCGCGATCACTCCGCTGGTCTTCGTCGGCGGCGTCTTCACGAACGCCGAGTCGCTACCGCCCCTGATGCGCCAGCTCTCGCTCTTCAATCCGATGTTCTATACGATCGACGCTTTTCGGTACAGTTATACCGGGCAGAGCTACCTGCCGCTCGCGTTCTCGATCGGCGCGATCTGCGCGCTCGCCGTCATCTGCACAGGTATCGTGCTGCGTATGATGAGCGTGGGATACAAACTCCGGCCATGATGATCGCCGCTATCGCGCTCGCGACGCACCTTCGCATCGCGCCCTGGAAGGGCGCCGATCCGGTGAGCGCGATCGTCGGTGCAACCAAGTATCGGCTGACCGTCAGCGGACGCCCCGGGGCGCACGTCCATCTCCGCGCGACCGGCCGATCCGAGGGTTGGGTCGCCGCCTTCTGCACCGATCGCATCTGCTCGCCCGACCAGACGGTCCTCGACCTCCCGGCCTCGGGACGGGTCGACGTCCAGTTCGAACTCGTCCGCGACGACGAGCATGCGGCAGCGACCAGCGGCAGGGTCACGATCCGCACCGACCAGGGCGCCAAGGTCACCGCCCACGCCCCGTAGAGCGTACGCTCGGTCCGGGGTAGGTTCAGAAGAACGGATTGTGCGCTTTCTCAAGCGCGATCGTCGTCGGCGGCCCGTGGCCCGGCATGACCGCGGTCTCGTCGGGAAGCGTGAAGAGCTTACAGCGGATGCTATTGAGAATGTCGTCGTAGGTCGAGACATCCGCATATGCGCCGCCGACGCTCCCGGCGAAGAGCGTGTCGCCGGTAAAGACCGTCGAAGCGAACAAATATGAAACGCTCCCATCGGTATGCCCCGGCGTGTGGATCATCCGGATCCGAGCGTCATCGCCGAACGTCAAGTCCTCGCCATCCCGCACCGGCAAAGCCTTCGAAGCGAACGATCCGATCGCATGTACGTCGGCCTGGTGCATCACGATCTGCGCATCCGGAAAAGCCCGCGCTACATCCCCCGTCGCATCGCAATGATCCTTATGCTGATGCGTGATCAAGATGTACTGCAAGTTGTAAGCGCCGTCACGCAGCACGCGTAGCAGGTTCGCCGGTATCCCGGCCGGATCGACCAGCGCGGCCCGCTGTGTCCCCGCGATGAAGAAGACGTACCCGTTGCTCGGATGGGGGGCCTGCGGATGGTGGCGGACGTCGGACGGCAGTTCGACGTGCGGGTGCCAACTCTGCGCCTTGCTAGCGGCAAGCTTCGCCGAGTCGAGCTTGAGCCGGCGTGCGATCTCGGGCAGTTCAAGACCGTTGAGGGACGCCGGGTCGGTCCCGGTGCCGCGCGTCGCTTTGCGCAGAATGTCGGAAAAGTCGTCTTCCAGCGGCAACATGATCTGCTCTTACCCGGTCTGCAACCGGAACCCCGCCGGGCCCGGTCGAAGCGAGCGATATGGAACGCGTCATCATCATCGGGTCCGGCCCTGCCGGCCTAACCGCTGCCGTTTACGCCGCGCGTGCGAATCTCGATCCGCTCGTGCTGGCCGGCGGAATGTACGGCGGGCAGTTGATGCTCACCACCGAGGTCGAGAACTACCCGGGCTTCCCCGACGGCATCATGGGCCCCGACCTGATGGTCAAGTTCCGCGAGCAGGCCGAACGCTTCGGCGCGCGCGTCGAGAACGTCGACGTCACTTCGGTCGATTTCAGCGGTACCCCGCTGATCGTCCGCACCAACGACGACGAGTATCACGCCCGTACCGTCATCATCGCGACCGGCGCGAGCGCGCGCTGGCTCGACATCCCGAACGAGACGAAGCTGCGCGGCCGCGGGGTCTCGACCTGCGCGACCTGCGACGGCGCGTTCTTCCGCGACAAACATATCGTCGTCGTCGGCGGCGGCGACTCCGCGATGGAGGAGGCGCTCTTCCTCACGCGCTTCGGCCACAAGGTGACGGTCATCCATCGTCGCGACAGCCTGCGCGCGAGCAAGATCATGGCGACCCGCGCGCAAGCCCACGAGAAGATCGACTTCATCTGGAATACTGTCCCGGTCGGCGTCCTCGGCGACGAGACGATGACGGGGCTGCGCCTCAAGAACGTCAACGATAACAGCGAATACGACTTCGATGCGGACGCGCTCTTCATCGCGATCGGCCACACGCCGAACACCGACATCTTCAGGGGCCAGATCGATCTCGATGCGACCGACTACATCGAGTCCGCTGATGGAACGACCACCAATGTCGAAGGCGTCTTCGTCGCCGGCGACGTGAACGATCTGCGCTGCAAACAGGCCATCACCGCCGCCGGCGCCGGATGCAAAGCCGCTATGGACGCAGAAAAGCACCTCGAAGCGATGGAGTTCTCGGCGGTCCTCTCCTAGGGCCCGACGGTCACCGGGACGGCGAGCATTTCGCCGCTGTTCGGCGTCCCGAAATGTAGCGTGCACGAGCCGACGAACTGCCCTTTGACCCAGACCTTGAGTTGCGAGACGGCGCTCGTGCCGCGGATCACTTCGGTATTGCGCACGGTTGCGATACGGTTCATCGGGCAGCCGGTCGAATGTATATGGATCGGTCCGCCACCGATGTGGGTGATCATCACCACCGCGAGGTCTTTCTTGGAGAGCGCGAGATCGAGGTGAGCGGGGTTCGACATGAGGTTGCCTGCGGCGGGTGATGCGACCGGCAGAAGCGCGAGAGCCGCAACTGCCGCGACGAAGATTCCGCGCGTCATGGTTTCTCCGGCTCCACGACGACGCTGACGGACGACGAGTCTCGTCCGTTGGTGAAGACGATCGTGCAGCGCCCGGCCTTGTGCGCGCGGACGTCGAAGGCCATCTTGGCGCCGCGTTCGGTCTCTTGCTTGCGCATTCCGGAGATTCGCAGGATGTCGTGACTCGCGGGTGTGGCCGAGAAGCAGCTCGACTCGCCGAGGGCGATGCTCATGCTCTTGGTCGACGCGGAAACCTCGCCGAAGACGCGGCCGCCGATCTCCAGCATGAGGCGTTGGGGGACGGCCTCGACCGGCGTCGCGAAGGCGGCGGAGGGAACCAACATCGCTGCGACGAGGATGGCGCACGAAAGCGATTTGATCACGAGCGGACTCCTCACTTTAAGACTACTTGGTGACGGTGACGTGTACGGTGGTCGATTCACCGCCGGCGCTAAACGTGAACGTGCACGTCCCGGGATTCTTTCCCCACACGTCGATCGCGATGTAAGAGCCGTTCGTGCCTTCGGTCTTGCCGAAATACTGCTTGCGAAGAACATTATGCGCGGCCTCGGGTTCCGTATAGCAGGTGGTTCCGTCAAATGCGATTCGCCCGCGCGGCGTGTATGCCGAGATTCGGCTCATCGCGCCGCCGATGCGAATCGTTCGATTCAGCGGCGACGCATCGACTCCGCCTCCCGCATCTGCAGCGAGGGGCGCGAGCGCGGCGACCAGGAGCGCGGCAAGCGCGATCTTCAGGGGTGATTTCATACCCGGGTAACATTGTAACCGAGCTGGCGGTTCCCCGCGTTCAGGCGAGCACGTCGGCAAGGGCCGCATCGAGGGTCGGGTACTTGAACGCGTAGCCAAGCTCTTGCGTACGCTTGGGCAGCACGCGCTGGCCGTTCAGGAGCACGTCGGCGCCTTCGCCGAGCATACTCCGGAGCGCGAAGGTCGGGACGGGCAGGAACGTCGGTCGGTGTAGGGCATGGCCGAGCGCTTTGGTGAACTCGCCGTTCGTCACCGGGTGAGGTGCGGTCGCGTTGAGCGCGCCGTCGGCGCCGTCGATGGCGAGCAGATAGACGCCTACGACATCGTCGACGTGGACCCACGGAAACCACTGTTTTCCGTTCCCGATGATGCCGCCGGCCCCCATCTTGAACGGCGGTATCACCTTCGCCATCGCACCGCCGTCGCTCCCGAGCGCTACGCCAGTCCGAACGCACGCGACGCGCATGCCGAGATCGTGAGCGTTACGCGCGGTCGCTTCCCATTGTGCGCAGACGTCGGCGAGAAAATCGCTCCCCGGGCCGTCGCTCTCCGTGAACTCCGCGGTCAGGCTGTAGCCGTAGTACCCGCTTGCCGAAGCCGATACGTAGGCGCCGGGCTTGTTCGGTTGCGCGGCGAGCGCATCCAAGAACCGTTGTGGTAGCACCGTGCGGCTCTCGAGAATCTCGCGCTTGACCTCGTCGGTCCAC
>JALYSX010000094.1 GCA_030854585.1 Vulcanimicrobiota bacterium | reverse complement strand
CCAGCAGATGCGGCTGCACGCCGAAATCGAAGAGCGCTTTGATCAGATGGTTGGTGATCGAGTTGTGGCCGCAGCCGGCACAGAGCGTGGTCGGAAGACCCTTGTAGACGTCGCGCGTGAGCCCGATCAGGTTGAGGTTGACGGATGCTTCGCTTGCCATGTCGTCTCCTATTCCGCGACCACGGCCGGGGCGCGTTCGGCCTCGAGCAGCGGATCGATGATCGCGTGTGCGTCGATCGGGACGCCGTTGTAGTGGCGCACCGAATGTAAGCGCGAGATCAGGTGGGTCGGCAGTTCCTGGCGCAGGATACCGTAGAGCTGCCCGTCGCGATTCTGCTCGACTACGTAGACCCGTTCGTGCCGGCCGATGAACGCCGCCAGATCCGGCGAGAGCGGCAACGCGCAAATACGCGCGTAGTCCGTCTCGACGCCGTCCTGGTGCAGACGTTCGCGCGCTTCGACGATCGCGTGATGGCTGGTGCCGAATGCGAGGATCGCCGCCGGATGACCGTTCTCTTCAAGGATCGGCGCCGGAACGACATTGCGGGCGGTATCGTGTTTGCGCACCAAACGGTCCAGACCGCGCTGCCAGACGTCGGGCAGTTCGGAGTAGCGCGCTTGTTCGTCGTGACCGGTACCGCGCGTGAAGAAGCCGGCATTTGGATGGTTCGTGCCGGGGAGCGTACGGTACGGAATGCCGTCGCCGTCGACGTCGCGATAACGGCCCCACGATTCGAGCTTGTTCAGGTCTTCGGCCGTCAACACTTTGCCACGATCGAACCTCTTCTCCGGATATATGAGCGGATGCGTCAGCCAGGAGTTCATCCCCAGATCCAGATCGAGCAGCACGAAGACCGGCGTCTGAAAACGGTCCGCCAAGTCGAAGGCCTGCATCGCGAACTCGTATGACTCTTCGATCGTCGCGGGCAGCAGCACGATGTGCTTGGTATCGCCGTGTCCGAGCGCATAGGCAAACGCGAGGTCGGCCTGCATCGTGCGCGTCGGCAGACCGGTCGACGGCCCGGCCCGTTGCACGTCGAAGATCACCGCCGGGATCTCCGCGAAGTAGGCGTAGCCGACGTACTCGGCCATCAGCGAGATGCCGGGGCCCGACGTCGAGGTCATCGCTCGCGCGCCGGCCCAGCCCGCGCCGATCACCATGCCGATCGAGGCGAGTTCGTCTTCGGCTTGGATGATCGCTACGTTCTTCACGCCGGTCTCCGGATCGACGCGATATTTATCGGTTAACGCGATGAACGATTCGCAGAGCGAGGACGACGGGGTGATCGGATACCAGGCGGCGACCGTACAACCGCCCATCACGCAACCGAACGCCGCCGCGCGATTGCCGTCCATGAACATCAGTCCGTCGGTCTTGCCGGTCATCGGCTCCAAGCGATATGGATCGATCTTGACGAGATGCTCCTTGACGTATGCGATCCCGAGATGCACGGCGTTCATGTTGGTGTCGACGGCCTTCGGTTTGCTCTTGAACTGGCCGCGCACCGACGTTTCGATGATCTCGGGCGAGATGCCGAGCAGCTCGGCCAGAACACCGACATAGACCATGTTCACGAGATACTTGCGCAGGTCGCCGGCCTCGATGTGCTCCTTGGCGATCTGCGCGAACGGAACCGCGTAGTAGGTCAGGTCGTCGCGCACGACGTCGCCGTTCATCGGATAGGCGGCCTCGTGGACGACCATGCCGCCCGGCTTGACGTTCGGGACGTCGGTCGCCCAAGTCGCCGGGTTGAGCGCGACCAGCACGTCGATATCGCGCGAGCGGCATTTGTAGCCCTCCGGCGAGATGCGCACGTCGAACCAGGTCGGCAAACCCTCGATGTTCGAAGGGAAGACGTTCTTGGGAGCGACCGGGATGCCGAGGCGGAAGATGGCGTTGGTCAGCACCAGGTTGGATGACTGACTACCGGAGCCGTTGATGGTGGCGACTCTGATCGTAAAATCGTTCGCGCGAGGGACGGTCATTCAAGAACCTCCTTCGCGTCGATTCGCGGCGACGGGCACCAGACCCCCGCCCGTGCGCTAGGCCTTCGCCTTCGCGATCAGTTCGTTGAGGGCGTTGAGTTCTGCAGGCGTGAGACGTTCGTTCTCGATCAGATTCATGGCGAGCTTTCCGGGAGCCCCGTCGAAGAACCGCCGCAACAGATAGTTGACGGCGCTCGTAGAAGCCGTATCGCGATCCACGACCGCGACATAGCGAAAAGCGCGACCCTCGGCGCGATGCCGGACGTAGCGCTTGTCCTCAAGGATACGCAATACGGTCTGGACCGTGTTGAATGCGACTTTCTTATATTTGGTCAGCGCCTCGGTCACTTCGGCGACCGTCCCGCTGCCGGCATCCCAGAGCACTTCCATGATCTGTTGCTCGACCTCGGTCAAGGTCGGCGATTTTTTCCGGGCCAACGGACTACCTCCACCTAACTATATAGGCCATCCCCACCCTAGCACCGGGACCCCGAGCTGTCCAGGCTCACCGGAATAACCGAAGGCGTAGCTTACGCGCCACGCCTTCGGGCTGCGGGGTCTGAGGGGGCTCCTAGAGGTCGCCGCAGGTGACGTAACGCTTGAGGTTCTTGGCGCTTTCGTGCCCGTTGATCGCGTACTGACCCTTCTTGATCATCGCGAGCGTCACACCCTTAAGGGTGGTGACCGAGTTGCCGTCGACGATGTTCGAAAGGGGCTTCCACGGAGCGGGGTTGAGCTTCGCACAGGTGCCGGCGTGGATGTGGGCCGGCTCGCTCGCGCCTTTGGGCTCGTCTTCGACCGCGATCGTCACCAGGAGACCGCCGGGCGTATCCTTGAGGGTGGCCTTGCCTTCTTGTTTCGACTTGTTCTGGTCGCCCATCTTGATGGTCATGCCTTCATCGGACATGGCGTTGGCGATGTGGTTGGTCGTGTTAGTCGTAGCTTCGGGAGAACTGCAGGCTACGCTCATCGCCAGGACGAGCGCCGCCAGGGCAAACTTGCCAGCATGAACCATTCGATGAACCTCCATAGAGTTCTGAGAGAAGAGCATAGGCGGCTTATACCCATTCTCCGTCGATTCACTTGGCCGGACAGCGGGAGGGCGTAGCGTACGAGCGCCACGCCCTCCGGCCGACGGGTCTGAGGCGGCTCCTAGAGGTCGCCGCAGGTGACATAGCGCTTGAGGTTTGTCGCGCTCTTGTGCCCATTGATCGCGTAGTGGCCCTTCTTGATCCAGGCGATCGTCACGCCTTTGAGGGTCGTGACCGACGTGCCCTTGACGATGTTCGAGAGACCCTTGGCCGGCGCCGGATTGAGGTGCTCGCAGCTGCCCATGTGGATGTGGGCCGGCTCGCTCGCGCCGCGCGGTTCGTTGTGGACCATGATCTTGACCCACAGGCCCCACGGCGTATCTTTCAGCCAAGCCTGGCCGTCCTGACGGGAGCCGTGCTGGGCGCCCATGTTGATCGTCATGGCGTGGGAAGACATCGCGTTGGTCATGTGGTTCATCATGTTGGGCGCGGCCAGGGCTGCCCCCGAAACCGCCAACGTCAGACCCGCGGCCATGGCAAACTTACCTAAAGAAATCATTCGTACTCCTTCGACTACAAAAAAATGGATTGCGTATGGCCCGCTTTTACCCACGCCGCTGGGAGAACCATTCACATGCTTCGACTCCGGCCGGGTCAATAGGGTGAGAACCCGCTTCGATGCCCATGCCTTGAAGCGGATGCCATTGAGCCTCCGCAGCTCTTCCATAACCCAGGCGCACCGTAGGAATTCGCTCGCAATCGTCGATATCTACGAGGAATAACCCTGGCTTTGCATCCCGAAAGCGAGAAAGCAGAATGCGCTACAAGAGTTTTCACACTGTTTTATTTCTTGTTTTCGCACTGTGCTTTCTGACCAACTGCAGCGGACCGGGGGGCAGCGGTTCCTCAGCCACGCCACCCACGCCTACGCCGAGTCCGGGTCAGACGCCCACGCCGACTGCGACGCCCACCCCGACTCCCACGCCCACCCCGAC
>JALYSX010000052.1 GCA_030854585.1 Vulcanimicrobiota bacterium | reverse complement strand
TTGCAGCGCTTGATGCGTGCCTACCGCTACGAGCTCGTTCTCATGGGCTTTCGCGCCCACACGATCGCCGAACTTACCCCTCCCGCCGGCGGCTCGACCGGTGACTATCATTCGATCGAGGTCGACGGAATCGCGCTCGGCAACCTCGCTTTCCGCCAGCGTCCCGTCGTGCCGCAGACGATTGCGGGTGGACGGGTCGATCCATTTGTGAACGCATTCCTGACGAGCCCGACGAACAATAGCCCGTTCGAACACGATCTCGGACCGGCGTCGCGCGGCCGTTTCGACGGGAAAGTCGACCTGACGTACGCATTTAGCGATAACGTCGCGCTCTCGCTTCCGCTGCACGTCGAGACCTACCGCTACGATGGATCGTTTCCGGCCGATAGCGTAAGCGGTTCGACGCCGATGCGACTGACGGTCGAACCGGCGCTCGTCCTCAACGTCGGAAAATACGGTTCGATCGCCGGCGCCTATGTGCGCGTCGGCCAACTCGACAATCTCCAATCGTCGCGGATGGGGCTCGCCTATCGCGCCACGGATGCGACCCAGCAGGGACCCGGATTTCAAAACCCGGTGCAGCCGTACGAAAACGGCATCGACATCGGCGGCATCTTCGGGAAGCGCACCTCGTTCCAACTCTCGTTCGCACAACTGGATCAGTCTGCGGTCGAGACGTTCCCGGGGTCGAGCGACTCTATCAACGATAATTATTTCTTGGTCGTTCGGCCGCCGCGGACGAGTCAGATCCAGACGGGTCAGCCCATCTCGCCGATCGTGCCCACTCGCACCGACACGTACATTGCCTCCGGGGGCCCGGTGACGTTCGTCTACTTGAGCCAGAAGGCCGGAATCGGAACGGTCTATATCTCGTCGATCGACGGTACGGTCTGCACGTCTGCCGGCCTTACCCCGCTGAACGCGCCTTGCCCGATTCATCCGGGGCAGTGGTATTACATCGACGGGACCAATCAAGTCGTCTTCACGTCGCCGCTGCCGGTAGGTTCGGTGGTACAGATTTCCTATGCCGCGAGCGGCGGGGGCGGCCAGTTCGAACGGGACCGCATCCAATATGCGCGATACCATTTCAGCGCACGCATAAACCACGAGATCGCCGGAATTCCGGGCGCGCAAATGGGCCTCAGCATCAGCCGGGTCTTCGACTCGGGGAACGTCCGGTATAACACCGGATACGGCTTGCTCAGCGACACCGTCTACGGTCTCGACGCGCGCATCCCGCTCGCGTTCATCCGCATGGGTCCCGGCCGCGCGCAACACCCAGACATTTTCGCCGAAGTCGCCTCGAGTAAGTATACCCCCGACCGATACAATACTTCCGCGATTACCGACGGCGCGATGGTGGTAGGGCTGCGGTTGAACGTCGCCGGAGCGCGGGCATCGGTACAATATCAGGCGGTCGGCCCGGACTTCATGGACGGTGGTCCGCTGCGCTTCTTCGGCCCTTCACCGCAATCGTTTCAAAGCTGGCGCGCCGGCTACTTCCCCGAGTTCTTCGGCTTTGCGAACAATATCGCCATCAACAAGACGTTTGCAACCACGATCACGCCGGGTTGCGTAGGTACGAACTGCGCCGACGCGAACGCCAATCTCACGTACATCTATCCGGTCTTCAATCCGTTTCACGCGAGCGGACCGCAGTTCTTCAGCGCGTTCGCACCCAACTCACGCGGTCTGACCACCAATTTTAGCGCACCGTTCGGACACGGAGCCGACGGGCTCAACGCGCGGGTCGAGATGCAGCACCTTCAAGAAATGGCGCCCAACAGCGACGGCCAGATCCAATACGGCCCGGGCTTTGCGTCCTCGACGCGGTTGTCGTTCGACAAGTTGCTCGCCGGGGTGCGCTTCGGCGCGCCGCTCTTCGGCCGGTCGTGGGCCGTCGATCTGAATGCGTCTACGGAACGCCTCTATCGCAAGGATATGACCGCCTACTCGTACGTGCCGTTCAACATCCTCACTGGCGGTCCCGACGCGAGCTTGGTGGCCGCGCTGAACGCATATCTGTCGATGCCCGGCAACACTCCGATCCTGTTCTACCCGAACTACGTCGACGAGCGACACACGTCATTCGACCTCGGCGTAACCCTGCCGGTCGCGCAGTCGCTGGATCTGGGCCTGAACTTCGACGCCCAGGCCTATCGCGGTTCCTACGGCACCACGCTCGGTGAGAACATCTCGCAGCGCAAGAATACCTCCATCGCCACCTTGAGCTACAACATCCCGCGTTCGCGGAGCTCGCTCACGCTCGTGGTCGGTATGCAGCGGTATTTCGACAACGTCCTCTCGACCTATAACTACAGTCAGAATCGCGAAGACGTCGACTACACGATCAGGTTTTAGGGGGTCTTCTCACATGCGTCATATCGTCCGCTCAGCCGCCCTCGTCGCCTTTACGATCGCAACCGCCGCCTGCTCCGGCGGCCCGGGCGGCGCGCTGCCCTTCGTCGGGCCGCCGAACGGCTCGGGCGGTTCCCCCGGAACCTTCCAGCCGGGCGCGAATAGCACTGCCCTGATCCGCTTCATTCAGGGTTCGCCCGATTATGGCGCCGTCGACATCTGCATCGACGACCTCCCGATCAATATCACACAACCGACGGTGTCTTATGGGAGTTCGTCGCAACTCTTTGCGGTCGCCGGCGGCATCTCGCACACGGTCGCCGTCTATCCGTCGCTTCCGGATCCGGCATTGGCCGGACTCGAGTGCGCGACGGCTCCCGGACCGTACATTACCAACTCGCCGATCGCCGTGACGACGATCTCCCCGGGAACGGCCGGCAACTCGGGGCGCGAATCGATCGTACTCGGCGGTACGCTCGCTGGAGGCACCCGCGGTATCTACGTCTATGGCGATCCGACGTTCGCGGGCGCGCCGGTGGCCGATGTGTCGATTGCGCACAATGCGGCACCCCGATTTAGCGCCGCGCTTGCAATGCATACCATAGGATTCGGATACGTTCCGGTCGCAGGCGCGCCCACGAACCTTCCCGGCGCTCAAGGACTTGTCGCACCGATCGCGTCGATCGCGACGGCCGCGTCAATCAACGGCTACGTCGAATCCTCGTTCCCGGTCGTGCCCGCCTCATTTTACGACGGCGCCGGCGTTCTCGCCGGCACCGTAGTCCCGATTACGACGGTCGCCGCGCCCTCGCCGATAGCAGGCCAACCGTACGTCATACAGCTCTATGC
>JALYSX010000012.1 GCA_030854585.1 Vulcanimicrobiota bacterium | reverse complement strand
AGCTCTTGCTTCTTCTGCATCAGTTCTTCTTCGAGAACCAGACGTTGCGAGAGCACGACGCGGTGGCGCTTGTGGTCGAGGTCAATCACCTTGAGGCGAAGGCGCTGACCGACGAGCTCTTCCAGATTGCCCACCGGCTGTCGGCGGATCTGCGAAGCGGGGACGAAGCCGCGCATGCCCAGGTCGACGAGAACGCCGCCCTTGACGACTTGCGTGACAGTGGCTTCGATGACTTCGTCGTTATCGTGAGCCGCGATGACTTTTTCCCACGTCTTGAGCGCGCGGGCACGACGTTCGGACAGGAACAGCGTTCCGTCCATCTCGTCGATGCGATGGATCATCACTTCGAGTCGATCGCCGACCTTCAGCGTGGCGAATTCGATCGCGAGCGAGAGTTCGCGGCGTGGAAGGACGCCTTCGGATTTTCCACCGACGTCGACGAGCAGGTCGTCTTTGTCTTTCTGGACGATCAGGCCCGAGAGGACCTGGCCCTCGTCGAGGACCTTGAGCGATTCTTCGTAGAGGCGCTGTTCGAGCGCGAGTTGGTCTTCTTCTTCGTCTTCGAGATGCGGGGCGATTTCGGTTGTAGAGATGGTGTGTGTTCCTACCTTAATTTATTTTTTGCCGACGATGCTTCGCTATCGTTGACATCCCCGACACCACCACGTTCCACGTTGCCCGAGTACGGTACGTACGATCGGGCGTTCGCAACGGAGACACGGGCGACCGAGCCGACCGTACACCGAGAGAACATTCTGGAACCCACCGCTCATTCCGTCGGCGTCCACATAGTCGTCGACGCTGCTCCCGCCCATATCGAGGGCTTTGAGCAGTACGTCCACGATCGCGTGGTGCAGCCGGCGGAGCGCCGGTTTGGTCAGCGCGCCGGCGGGTCGGTCCGGACGGATCCGGGCCTCCCACAACGCCTCACATGCATAGATGTTTCCGATGCCTGCGATGCGCCGCTGGTCGAGGAGCAACGCCTTGATCGGCGTCGTCCGCCCCGAAACTATACCGATAAAGGCCTCGGGAGTAAAGGGCTTATCCAGCGGCTCCAGGCCCAGATCCGCATCCCAGGCCTCGTCGGGCTCGATCAGACGCATCCGGCCGAACTTCCGCATCTCCGAAAAGACCAGGCGCGTTCCGTCCGTGAAATCGAGAATAACGTGGGCGTAGGGGTAGGGGGCGGCACCTGCGGGCTGGACGATCAGACGGCCGGTCATGCGTAGGCTCGTGACCAGCCGGCGGCCCGAGGAGAGGTCCAGGACGGCGTATTTGGCCCGGCGCCAGGAGCGCAGGATGGTCTCGCCTTCGAGCGCCTGCTCGAAGCGGACGCCCTTGGGAGCGATTGCGATCTTCTTCCAGCCGACCCGAGCGCGGACGATCGTCTTGCCGGTGATCTTGCTCGCGAGACCGCGCGCGATGGTCTCGACTTCGGGGAGTTCGGGCATCGCTCCGTGTAACGCGATGCCCGAACCGGGGGTTTCGCTTCAGCGTGCGACGTGCCCAAGACCCTTTACAATCGTTCCGACAACAATTCCATCTTGTTCGGCTTCGCCGGATGAAAGTTCGATCACGTATTTCGCATCGCCGCGTTCGAGCGGGATGTTCTCGTCCGGCATCGTCGACGGGACGATCGGCATGCGCCTTGCGATGCTGCGCACCGTTCCGTCGCTTGCTACGAAGACCATGTCGAGCGGGATCAGCGTGTCTTTCATCCAGAACGCGACCGGACCGTCGGCCGGAAAGACGAAGAGCATGCCTGTATGCTCAGCGAGCAAGGTGACGTTCATCAGTCCGATCTCGCGCTGATTCTCCGTTCGCGCGATCTGCAACGTCAGTATCGCGCGCGGCGCGAATGCGAGTAGGGTCGGTAAGTGTTGCGCCTGGGGCATTACGAGTGCGAGTGCGAATGCAAGCGTCTCACGCATCCTGGAGCGGCTCCACGTCGTACCAGTTCTTCCCGCTCTTCAGGGTGACTTCGAGCGGAACCGAGAGAGCGGCGGCATGCTCCATCCGATCGCGCACCAGGTGCGCGGCGGCGTGTAGTTGGGCGCGCGGCACTTCGAAGATCAGCTCGTCGTGGATCTGCAAGAGCATGGTCGCCTCGACTCCTGACTCGGTGAGCGCGCGATCCACATCGACCATCGCGATCTTCATGAGGTCGGCTGCGCTCCCTTGTAACGGTGCGTTGGTGGCTTCGCGTTCCGCGGCGGCGCGTAGCATGTAGTTTCCCGAGCTCAAGCCCGGCATGTATCGCCGTCTTCCGAAGAGCGTGCTCACGTAGCCGCGCTCGCGACCCTCTTCGATCGTCCGGTCGATGTAGGCTCGGACCGACGGAAAGCGAGCGAAGTAGGCGGTCGTCATCTCTTTGGCAACGGCCCGGCCGATCTCGAGCCGCTGCGCGAGTCCGAAATCCGACATGCCGTAAAGAAGACCGAAGTTCACGCTCTTGGCGATCCGGCGTTGATTGTCGTCGGCTTTGGTGCCGGTCGGCACGTCGAAGATCTGGCGCGCGGTGAAGTCGTGGATGTCCTGACCTTCTTCGAACGCGCGGCGCATCGCTTCGTCGCCCGAGAGATGCGCCATCAAGCGCAGCTCGATCTGGCTGTAGTCCGCCGCGAGCAAAACGCGATCCTCGCCGCCGGACACGAATGCTTTGCGGATCGTGCGGCCAAGTTCGCCGCGAACGGGGATGTTCTGCAGGTTCGGATTGGTGCTCGAGAGGCGTCCGGTCGCGGTCGCCGTCTGGTTGAAGATCGTGCGCAGACGTCCGTCCGCCCCGACCAGGGTCGGGATCACGTCGACGTAGGTGTTCTTGAGCTTGGTGACTTCGCGCCACTCCAGCACGAGCGCACAGATCGGATACTCGCGTGCGAGACCGCCGAGGATCTCGACGCCGGTCGCCCAGCC
>JALYSX010000401.1 GCA_030854585.1 Vulcanimicrobiota bacterium | reverse complement strand
GGTCGCGAGGGCGGCGACAACGGCATTGCGCATCGCCGCATCGGCGACGCGGGGGAGACGTTGGGCTGCGACTAGGGGATCCATCTGAAGGCATGCTACGGCCGGCAAGTGCCAGGTGGGTGGCATTGTCGATCCGGCGCTCCCAAACATCCGAATGTCCGAATGCCAGGCGTATGGCATCCGTATCGAATATCATATCCTCGATGCTACGAATCGCCGGCACGCTCGCCTACTCCGCGACCGACCTGAACAACTTTCTCGCGTGCGAGCACCTGACGGGGCTCGAGCACGCGGTCGCGCTCGGTGCCCTCGAACGCCCGCAGATCGAACGCGCCCAGGCCGACGTGCTGCGCGAACTCGGCGAGACGCACGAGCGCAAGTACCTGGAAAAGTTGGAGGCAAGCGGCGTCGAGGTCGTGGCGATTCCGCGACCAGAACGCGGGAACGCGCCCGGACGAGCCGTCGCAGCGACCATCGAGGCGATGCGCGCGGGCCCTACGATCATCTACCAAGCGGCCTTCTTCCACGACGGCTGGCTCGGGTTTGCCGACTTTCTGCGACGCGTCGACGGGGCCTCGGACCTCGGCGACTATCACTACGAAGTCGCCGATACCAAGCTTGCGCGCAGGATCGAGCCGTACTTCATCCTGCAGCTCTGCAATTACAGCGAACACGTCGCGCGGGTGCAGGGCTTCGAACCGCGCCGCATGCATGTCGTGCTGGGTGACGGACGCGAAGAATCGTTCGAGGTCGGCGAGTTCGCCGCGCACTACCGCGCCGTCAAGGCGCGCTTCCTCCGACATGCGCGTAACGGCGTCGACGAGACCGAACCGTATCCGGTGCTGCATTGCGAACTCTGCGCCTGGAAGGACCGTTGCGACGCACAGCTCCGCGCGGCAGACTCGCTCAGCCAGGTGGCGGGCATCCGACGCCTGCAGACCAATAGGCTGGTCGGTGGCGGGATCGAGACGCTTGCGGCGCTTTCGCGCGCGGGCGACGACGTTCGTCCGGCGAACGTGCGGGCATCCACCTTTGCAACACTGCGCCGACAGGCGCGCCTCCAACGCGAGCATCGCGACGCGATCGCAGCCGGCGACTTGCATCCGAATAGCGTCGAGGTGATCGAACCCGATCCCGAGATGCCGCAACCGCGTGGGTTTGCGCTCCTCCCCGAGCGCGACGCCGGCGATCTTTTCTTCGACATGGAGGGCGACCCGTACTACGTCGAAGGCGATCGTTGGTTCGGCGCGGAGAGCGGCCTCGAGTATCTCTTCGGTGTCTACGCGCTCGACGGACCTGAAGGCACCTTCACGCCGTTCTGGGGATGCGATCGCGATGGGACGGACGCTCCGCACCATCGCTATCGCGAGAAGCGCGCCTTCGAAGACTTCATCGACTTCGTGATGGCGCGCCGGGCGGCGCACGAGCGCTTCCATATCTACCACTACGCGTCGTACGAAGTGACCGCGATGAAACACCTCTCCGAGCGGCACCGCACGCGGGAGGAAGAGGTCGACATCTTGCTCCGCGAGGAGCGCTTTGTCGATCTCTTCAAGGTCGTACGCCAGTCGATCGTGGTCGGACAACCGAGCTATAGCATCAAGAAGCTCGAATTCTACTACGAAGGAGACAAACGCACAGGCACCGCGAGCGGCGGCGATTCGATCGTCGAATTCGAGAAATGGCTCGCGAGCCGAGCGGCGGGCACGCCGCTGACCGAGATACTGGAGGACATCGAGCAGTACAACCGGTTCGACTGCGTTTCGACCGAACATCTCCTCGCGTGGCTCTGGTCTTTGCACGTCGATACGCCGGCCGTCGCCCCGCGTGAGATCGAAGCGCCGAAACCACAATCTGCGAAGCGCGCGCATTTCCTCGAAGAACTCGGCGACGTCCTGGAGCGCCTCCTAGCACTCTGCCCGCCCGACACCGTCGCGGAGAACGCTCTGGATCTTCACGAACGCGAGCGAGCTGCGTGGTTGCTGAACGATCTTCTTCAATACCACGAGCGCGAACGACGCCCGCCATGGTGGGAGTTCTTCGATCTGTGTGCGGCGTTCGCCGATGATCCCGAAGTCGCGGTCGATAACGCCGCCGCGATCGGCGATCTCACCGTCGTCGAGGTTACGGGCGAGGGGACGCTGATGGCTTTCCCGGCGCAGAACCACAGAGTCGATGCAGACTACGTGCGCAGTCTCGAGACGCGCATGCCACACGGCAAGGTCGAATGGATCGACGACGAGCGTGGGCTGCTGCTCTGGCGCCCGAGCAAGGGAAAGTCGACGGTTCCACCGCTCGCGATTGTCCAAGTCGACGACATCAGCTCAGAAGTGATCGTCCGTTCGCTCATGCGAAGCGCGGAACGCCTGCTCGCATCTTCGGACGCGGTCCCAGACGACCCGTTCTTCGACCTCCTGCTCGCGCGCAAGCCTCGGCTTGTCGGCGCAGGTCGCGGTTCCGTCGTTCAGCCCGAGGTCGTCGACGCGCCCGGGGTCGCAGCAGTGATCGATCGACTCGACGGTACGTGCTTACCGATCCAAGGGCCGCCCGGAACCGGGAAGACGACCAAGGCCGCGGCGATCATCTGCGGACTCGTCGATCGGGGCATGCGCGTCGGCATCGCCGCGCCTTCGCACGCGGTCGCGCACAATCTGCTAGCGCGCATCGGAACGTACGCGGCCGCAACGGGCAAGAAATATCGGGTCGCGCACAACGGCGGGGGCGATAAAGAGTTCGTTCCGCAGGGGCGGGCGGCCGAAGGCTTCTCCGAGGTCCTCTGCGAGGTCGACGGTGCGACGGACGCGCAGATCGTGTCCGGAACGTCCTGGCTGTTCTCCAAGCCGGCGCTCGCGGGCGCGCTCGACTATCTCTTCGTCGACGAAGCGGGACAGCTCGCACTCGCCAACGCGCTCGGGATGACGCCGGCTGCGCGCAACGTGATCCTGGTCGGCGATCCGCAACAGCTCGAACAAGTGACGAAAGTATCGCATGCGGGTCCGGCCGACGTCTCGGCACTCGGCCATCTGATCGGCGACGAACCGACGGTTGCGCCGAATCGCGGCGTCTTCCTCGACACGACCTATCGCATGCACGGCGACGTCTGCACGTTCGTCTCGCGCGTCTCGTACGAAGGCCGCCTGAATCCCGACGCCGGCTGTGCGCATCAGCGCGTCGACTCCCCAGGCCTCTCGGGCACCGGGCTACGTGCGCTCGCCGTCCCGCACGAAGGCAACAAGTCGGCATCGGTCGAGGAGGCCGAGCGGATCGCCGACGAGATCACGCGGCTGCTCGAGGGCGAGATCGTCGATCGCGACGGTGTCCGACGCGCGATCCGGCCCGCGGATATCATCGTGGTCACACCGTACAACGCGCAGCGACGACTGCTCGACCGCACCATCCGCGAACGGGCGGGCGACGGCATCGAA
>JALYSX010000397.1 GCA_030854585.1 Vulcanimicrobiota bacterium | reverse complement strand
AGCACCTCGTTCAACGCGATCGCGGAGAGCTCGTCCGGCGTTCCGTAGGCTTCGACGAAGAGCGGCTCGGCGTCGGCGAAACGGCCGGCATCGCGGTAGCAACTGCCGAGCGCCGCCAGTGCGCGCGCGATCTCGCTCGGATCCGTCGATTTGCGCGCAGCATCGAGGGCCGCGGTCGCGGTGCGCTCGCGTTGCGCGGTCGGGCGTCCCACTAGCCACTCGAGACGGGCGTGGCTACGCAGGACGCCGGCCTTCGTCGCGGCGTCACCGGCATCGCCGACGTCCTTCGCGGCTGCGTCGAACCAGCCGACGGCCTCGAGTGGCGTGGTGACCAGCTCCGGCCATTCGATCTGCGCGAGCAACCCGAGTCCGGCTTCCGCGTCGTTGCCGAGGAAGATCGCCCAATCCAATGCTGTTCGGATGTTATCGATCTCGGGCCCGAGCGCTTGCAGCCAGCGCACGTCTTCGAGCGACGCCACCAGCGGGGCGAGGCTGCGTGCAAAGTCCGCATAGTGGACGGAGTGCTTTGCCGCCGTTTCGTCGGCTTCGCCGGCTGCGACGAGCCGTTCGTTGCTGTACTCCTTGATGGAGTTCAGCATGTCGTACCTTCGATCGTCTCCGGCCTCCTCGACCACGACCAGCGACTTCGAAACCAGACTCGAGAGCAGCTCGAGAACGCTACGCTCGTCGATTCCGCCGCCGGTGCAGACCGACTCTGCGGCTTTCAGCGTCCATCCACCGGAGAACGTCGAGAGCCGTCGGAAGACGACGCGTTCGTCGGCGTCGAGCAGGTCAAAGCTCCAGTCGATCATCGCGCGCAACGTCTGTTGACGCGGCAGACGGTCGTTCGAAGACTGCGTCAACAGTCGAAAGCGTTCGTCTAATCTCTCCGCGAGTTGATGCAGACTCAAGACCGCGATCCTCGAGGCGGCCAACTCGATCGCGAGCGGAATACCGTCGAGCCGCCGGCAGATATCGGCGACCTCCGCCGCATTCTCGTCCGTCAACTCGAACTTGCGGTTTCCCGCACCGGCGCGATCGGCGAAGAGTGCGACCGCAGTCGGCTCGCCGAGCGACGGCAAACGATACGCCTGTTCGCCCGGAATGTCGAGCTCTTGGCGGCTCGATGCGAGGATCTTGATCTTCGGGCACGAGCGAAGGATTTCCGCAACCACGGAGGCCGCAGCCTCGACGATATGCTCGCAGTTGTCGAAGACCAGGAGTGCGTGCTTCGCCTTCAGCGCATGCGTGAGCGTCGCCACATGCTCGCCGCTACGGCCGAGCGTCAAGCCCATCGCTTTCGCAATCGTGGACGGGATGTGATCGCCGCTCGTCAGCGGTGCGAACTCCACGAACCAGACGCCGTCGTGGAACGTATCCGCCAGGTTCGTAGCTACTTGCAGCGCGGTGCGCGTCTTGCCGACGCCGCCCGACCCGACGAGCGTGACGAGATCGCGCTCGACGACCAGGGCGACGATCTCCGACGTCTCCGCCTCACGACCGAGGAACGAGGTCACCATGCGCGGCAGATTGTTCCGATCCGCCGCTTGCGGACGCAGGCCCGGATCCAGGCCGACCAGTGCCAAGCCCGTCGCTTCGGCAAGGGTGGCTAACACATGCCGGTCTTCCGGCTCGTACTCGTCGCGCTTCGGCGTCAGCGAAAGAAAGCCGATCAGGTGCCCGCCGGCCATCATCGGAAATGCGATCTCGCCGATCGCCGGAGAGTTGAAGGCTCGCGGATCCGCGGCGGCCGCGGTGGAGCGCAGGCGGATCACCAGTGGATCGTCGGCGCCGACGTCCTCGGCCGGAACGTCGAAGGTCGACGCCTCCGCGACGTACTTGTCGCGCCGGAGGTAGACCGCGGATCCGACAGCCTCCATATGATGGTCGACGGTCTCGGCGATACGCCGGAGCAGTTGGGTGGCGTCGTTGAACGACGTCAGCTCTTTGGTGAGCTTGGCCATCGCCTCGCGCGCCTCGCGCCGCCGCTTCGTGAAGCTCGCTTCGACCAGGTTCTCGACGAGGCGGTGAAGCGGGCGAAACGCGAGCGTCGCGACGACGATGATCGTGATCTCGACGGCCGTCCCGGCGAGGCGCGAACGGTCGGAGACATATTTCTCGGCCCACGTCTCGGCTAAGGCAAAAGCGATCACGATCGCCGTCGTAACGGCCCAGTACGCGAACGCGCGCAGGCGCCGGCTCGCCTTAAGCGTTCTCACCTAGGGTCCGTCGTATGCGCGTTGCAATTCCGCGACGTCGATCTTGACCATCTTCAACATCGCCTGGAGCGCGCGCGCGGATTTCTCGTCGTCGTCATCGCCCATCAACTCGCCGAGCTGCTTCGGGATGATCTGCCAAGAAAGGCCGAACTTGTCGACGAGCCATCCGCACTGCGACTCCGAACCACCCTGGAGCAATTTCGCCCACAGATCGTC
>JALYSX010000153.1 GCA_030854585.1 Vulcanimicrobiota bacterium | reverse complement strand
GCGCCGAGCCCATCGCGATACCGAGACCGGCCGCCTGCAAGAGCGCGACGTCGTTCCACGCGTCGCCGACCGCGGCGACCTCGTCCATCTCGAAGCCGAGCCGCTCCGCGACGAATCGCAAGGCGTCACCCTTGTCGACGGCTGGATTCATGATCTCGACGAACTCGGGATAGCTGCGCGTCACGTAGGCGGTCGCTCCCAAGCGCTCGCGTAGCATCGTCGCGAACCCGTCGGCGTCTTCAGGATCGACCACCAGCACCGCCTTGGTCGACGAACGGCCGGCAAAGGCTTCTTCGAGCGATGGTACCACGGTCGGTCGGACGCCCGAGACGCGCTCGTAGATCTTCGCGAACCGGTCGACATCTTCGCAGTAGTAGTTATCGTCGCGATAGAGTTGGACGTAGGCGCCCCACTCGCGTGCGGCCCGTACGACCTCCATGGCAGGTTCGTTTGCCAGCGGATCTTCTCGCAGGATCTCGTCGTTGCCGGGATCCACCACGGCCGCCCCCTGATAACAGATCACCGGCGCACCAAAGCCGAGACCGTTCGCGAACGGCGCGGCGTTGCGGTACATGCGTCCGGTCGCGATCGCACCGGCGATGCCGCGCTCGCGCATCTTCTCGATAGCGGCGACCACTCGCGGGCGGACGGTCGCGTCCCGGCCGATCAGGGTGCCATCCAGGTCGAACGCGACCAAGCGTATCTTGCTCAACGAACGCGCATCCTCGCGGTCTGGGCGTGTTGCGAGAGGCCTTCGAACTCGGCGAACGCCGCGAGCGCCGTGGCGTCGGCTTGCATTCGCGTCTGGCTATTCGCGACCACCGTATACGAACGCAGAAAATCGGCGGTCGAGAGGCCCGACGAGAACCGTGCCGCGCCCGATGTCGGAAGGACGTGATTCGTGCCTGCCAGATAGTCGCCGCACGCGACCGGCGTGTCGGCATTGGCGAAGATCGCTCCCGCCCTACGGACGTGCGGGAGATAATTCTCGGGATCGCGCACTTGCAACGAGAGATGCTCAGGCGCGAACCGATCGATCACTTCGATGGTCTCTTCGCGCGAGGCCGCATGGATCAGCCAGCATCCGCGCTCGATGACCGCGGCGACGATCGCGCCCCGAGGCAAGGTCGCGACGTCGAGCGTGTCCAGCAATTGCGCGCACGCTTCGAGCAAGGCGAGCGACTCGGAGACGACCGCGACCCGTGCGAGCGGATCGTGCTCGGCCTGCGCGAGCAGTTCGCCGACGATGTACTCCGAGCTCGCGTCGTCGTCCGCGACCACGAGCACTTCGCTCGGTCCGGCCAATCCGTCGATCGCGCATGTGCCGAAGACCTGGCGCTTCGCTTCGGTCACCCACACGTTGCCGGGGCCGACGATCTTGTCGACTGGCCCGATCGATTTCGTTCCGTAGGCGGCCGCAGCGATCGCCTGCGCGCCGCCGACGGCGTAGAGTTCGTCCACCCCGCACAGGCTGCAGGCGAAGAGCACGGACGGGTGGACTCCACCGTCGCGTTGAGGCGGTGTCAGTACGATCGTGCGCGCAACGCCCGCGATCTTGGCCGGCACCGTCGTCATCACGACCGAGGACGGCAGCGGCGCGGAGCCGCCCGGCACGTAAGCCGCGATCGCACCGAGCGGGACGCGCGCGAAGGTATAGGCGGTGCCGTCGCTCTCCGAGTAACTGATATCCTCGGACAGCTGCCGGCGATGGAACGACGCGACCCGCTCGCGACCGAGTTCGATCGCAGCCGCGATCTCGGGCGGCACCAAGCGGCGGGCCTGCTCGAGCATCGGGATCGCCACGCGCAACTTGCCTACGTCCGCCGACGGATCGTCGAACCGGCGCGTGTACTCCTCGAGCGCGACGTCGCCGCGCGATCGGACGTCGGCGAGAATTGCGCGGACGCCGTCGACCACCTCGGCCGGCGGATCCCAGCCGCTGCGATAGAGCCGTGCGAGCGCGGTGCGGTCCGAGGCGCGGACGACGTGGATCATCCGTTCTCCAAGCGCCGGAGCAGCGAGATGATCGCTTCGTACTTGGCCCGAAAACGGACCGGATTGACGACGAAGCGCGCGGTTGATTCGGCTATCTGATCGATCTCGACCATATCGTGCGCTTCGAGCGTACTGCCGGTGGCGACGAGGTCGACGATCACATCCGCCAAACCGACCAGCGGCGCGAGTTCGACCGAACCGTGCAAGGCGACGATTTCGCAGGGCAGGTCGCGTTCCGAGAAATAGGTCTGCGCGGAACGCGCGAACTTGGTCGCGACGCGCAGGAACGTCGGATAGCGAGCGCCTTCGTGGTACCCGTCGACGCGCCGCGCGGCGACGACGAGCCGGCAGGCGCCGAACTTGAGATCTGCGAGTTCGCTGACCGAACGGTCCGACTCCCAGAGCGTATCCTTGCCGACGACGCCGCAATCCGCCGCGCCGAACTCGACGTAGGCGGGCACGTCGCTCGCGCGGAGCAACAGCAGGTTCGCGTTCCCGTCGAGCGAGGGGACGTTCAAACGCCGACCGACGTTCTCGGGTACGGCGATGCCCGCCGCCGCGAGGCGGCGGACGGTTTCCGGATAGAGACTACCCTTAGG
>JALYSX010000393.1 GCA_030854585.1 Vulcanimicrobiota bacterium | reverse complement strand
ACCTTGCGCTGGTCGTTGACGGGCCGCGCTCCTGCCTTCGATCGTGCCGACTGGCCGGCTGCGGAGTCACGCTACGTCGAATCGCCTGAGACGTTCGCGGATCGTGCGCGCGCTCTGCTCGACGGCGAGACCTGGGTGCGCCCGCGGATCGTCGTGCGCAACGGTGTCTTGGTCGAACCGCCGCCCGATCCTCGCCTGCTCCGCGTCGTCGGACGGCGCAGTCAGACGTTCGACGCTCGCTCGCTGATCGGCCGGGCCGGTGCGACCGCGCTCGATCTGGCCGGCGTGACGCTCGGGCATCCCGACGCGATCGCTCGGACCAACGTGCGCGTGTTGCGACTCGTCGACGTGCGCGCCGGCGACGATCTCGAATGGCTCGCCGCGACGCCGATCACGCATCTCTATCTCCACCGCGCGTATCGAGCCGCGAGCCTAGAGCCGCTCGCACGGATGGCGGCGCTCCGGCATCTGGACGTGCGCGGCGCCTGGCAGTTCCAACTCAACGCGATGGAGTGGAAGGCCGCCTTCGGGCATCTCGACGGCCTCACCATCGATCTCGGCAGCCGGCGCAAGAACACCGAGTTCCATCGCACTTTTGCGTCGCCCTATCCGGAGCCGTTCGAGCGCGCGCTCCGCGCCCCCTAAGCCGAAGCAACGTGGGCAAGCGGCCTGGTTCGCCGGCATCGGCAGGTCCCGTCCCCCCCTCCCCGAACAGGGGCCTCTGGCCGCACGGTCGATCCTCCTCGAAGAAGTCGAGTATAGGGTCCCGGACAGCCGAATAAGGTTTCAAAACGAGCGCGCCGGTGCGCAGAAGCGTACCCGCTCGAAGGCGATCGCAAGGCTACCCCTGGTGAGGGAGTACTGCCGGCAGGGTCGCTCGCGGAGGAGTTCGACTGAACGCCGCTCGCGCTCGCGCTAGTAGTAAGGTTACAATTTGTCTACCGAGATCCTGATCTCGAGCGACCCCTGGGAGAACCGGGTCGCCATTCTTGAAGACGGCGCGCTCGCCGAACTCTACATCGAACGCGAAGAAAAAGTCATCGGTTCGATCTACAAAGGTAAAGTCCAGAACGTCCTGCCCGGTATGGGCGCGGCGTTCGTCGACATCGGCCTGGGGCGCAACGCGTTCCTCTACGTCGACGACATCAGCAAACAGCCGCTCAACATCGGCGACGTCGAGATCACCCAGGGCCGCAGCGGCTTTACGATCTCCGATAAGGCCAAGCGCGGCGACGACATCCTGGTACAGATCGTCAAGGAGCCGCGCGGCCTCAAAGGCGCGCGTATCTCGACCAACATCTCGCTGCCGGGTCGTTACCTGATCCTGATGCCGAACGGCCGTTTCTCGGGCGTCTCGCGCAAGGTCGAGTCCGCCACCGAACGCGACCGCCTCAAGAACGTCATGAAGCGCATCCGCCCCGAAGGCATGGCGACCGTCGTCCGCACCGCCGCGACCGGCGTGAGCGAAGCGGAACTGATCGCCGACCTCGGCGTGCTGATCCGTATGTGGCACGGCATCCTCGAGACGTACAAGCGCGCGGCCTCGCCGTCGCTCTTGCACAAGGACATGAACCTCGTCTACAAAGCGGCGCGCGATTTCATCACCGCCGACGTAGATAAGGTCCTGATCGACAACGAGGAAGAGTACCAGAAAGTCCGCGCGTTCCTGCAGCTGCTCGGCCCGCAATATCTGGATCGCGTCGAGTATTACAAGAACGGCGACACGCTCTTCGACGACTACCACGTCAACGAAGACCTCGCCAAGCTGATGAAGTCCACCGTCAAGCTGCCTTCGGGCGGTTCGATCGTGATCGAGTCGACCGAAGCGCTGACCGTGATCGACGTGAACTCCGGCAAGTTCACCGGCGGCAAGAACCTCGAAGACACGATCACCAAGACCAACCTCGAAGCCGCAGCGGAAGTCGCGCGCCAGGTACGTCTGCGCGATATCGGCGGCATCATCGTCGTCGACTTCATCGACATGTCGACCGAAGCGTCGCGCAACAAGGTCATCAAGATTCTCGAAGACGGGCTGCGCAAGGACCGCACGCGTTCGACCATCCAGTCGTTCTCGAATCTCGGCCTGCTCGAGTTCACCCGCAAGCGCATCGGCAAGGATCTGGGCGCGCAGTTGCGCGGCTCGTGTCCGACCTGCATCGGCCTGGGAACCGTGCTCTCGTCGCAGTCGGTCGCGATCGACACCCTGCGCCAAGTGCGCGAGATCGGCAAGAACGGAAAGCCCGTGGTGGTCCACGCCGCCCCGACGGTCGCCTCGCAACTCGACTTCTGGTACAACGACGAGACCGAAGCGCTCGCCAAAGAGCTCTCGTGTTCGATCCACGTGCGCGTCGATCCGATGATCCATCCGGAACGCTCGCGCGTCGAATCGGTCGCCGAGTTCAAGGAGAGCCTCGCCGAGACCGTGCGCGTCGGCGACGAGCACACCGTCGAACTGCTCCACGGACGTCTGCCCAATGCGACCTCGGCGGCCGCCGTCGTCGCCGGACACATCGTCGAAGTCGAGAACGCCGCGAACAACGCGGGTGGATCGGCTCGCATCAAGATCATCGACGTCGACGACGCCGATGACTACGTGCTCGCCGAGATGCTGACCGCGGGCGTGCCTGCGGCCAAAGCCGAGGCCGGCGCGAAGCGCAAACGCCGTCGCGGCGGACGCAAGGGGCCGCTCACGGCCGCCGAGCAGACCGCGCAGCTGCGCGAGCTCGCGAAGGAAGCCTCGGAGTTCGCGTCCGCGCGTCCGCCGATCGGCATCACCGCGATCTCCGAAGAAGAAGAAGCGCTCGACAAGAAGCTCTCGGCCGAAGCCAAGGGCGAGCGCACCGCCGATGCGATCGTGATCGCCGAGGGCGAAGCGCAGCATCACGGCG
Source organism: Vulcanimicrobiota bacterium (assembly GCA_030854585.1). Classification (GTDB taxonomy): domain Bacteria; phylum Vulcanimicrobiota; class Vulcanimicrobiia; order Vulcanimicrobiales; family Vulcanimicrobiaceae; genus JALYSX01. Next base: position 92 of record JALYSX010000393.1, on the reverse strand, counting down.
ACGAACCCGAACTCGACGAGAACGGCGAACCCCGCCGGCGTCGCCGTCGTCGCGGACGCGGCGGACGCGGACGGGGTGGCGCGGGTGCAGCC
>JALYSX010000349.1 GCA_030854585.1 Vulcanimicrobiota bacterium | reverse complement strand
CGCGAAAGGTTTAGCATGCAAGTCCGTATCGCCCACGATGCGCCAGTCTCGGTGCGCACCGGCGCACTCGTCGTCCCCATCTTCACCGACGGGACGCTCGACGGTGCGACAAAAGCCGCCGACGACGCGCTGGGCGGGGCGATCGGCGAGATCCTCAAGAGCGGCGAGATCAAGGGGAAACTCGCGGAGACCGCTCTGGTCCACGCGCAGGGACGATCTTTCGGGCGCGTGCTCGTGGTCGGACTCGGCGACCGCGAAAAGTTCGAGCCGCACTTCCTGGCACGCGCGGCCGGAGTGGCCGTCCGCCAGCTCGGCCGCAAGAACGTCGCCGAGATCGCGATCGCACTCCCGCCCCAGGCCAAGGGGAATGAAGCAGTCTGCGCCTCGTTCGTCGCCGAGGGCGCGATCACGGGCTCGTTCGACATCACGCTCTATCAGGCCAAGCCGGACAAGAAGATCGCGACCACCACCGTGACCGTTCTCGACGACGGATTTGACGCCGCCGGCGTGGCCGCGGGCGTCGCGCGCGGAACGATCCTCGGCCAAGCCGTCAACATGGCGCGCACGATGGCCGCAACGCCCGCCAACGACATGACGCCGACCCACATGGCCGCGCAGGCGACCAAGGTCGCGGGCGAAGCTGGTCTCGCGATCGACGTACTCGACGAAGACCGCGCGCTCAAAGAAGGCATGGGTTCGTTCCTCTCGGTCGCCGCAGGCAGCGCGCAACCGGCTAAGTTCATCGTGCTCACCTATAAGGGTGATCCGTCTTCGAAAGAGGTCCTCGGACTTATCGGCAAAGGCATCACGTTCGACACCGGCGGCATCTCGATCAAACCGGCAGCGAGCATGGAAGACATGAAGATGGACATGTCGGGCGGTGCCGCCACCATCGCCGCGATGTATGCGATCGGAAAACTCAAACCAAAACTCAACGTGATCGGGATCATTCCCGCCACCGAGAACATGCCGGGCGGCAAGGCGACCAAGCCGGGCGACATCGTCAAGTCGATGAACGGCACGACGATCGAAGTCATCAACACCGACGCCGAAGGCCGCTTGGTCCTCTGCGACGGTCTCTCGTACGCGCTCAAGCTCGGCGCGACCAAGCTCGTCGACTCGGCAACGCTCACCGGCGCCGTCGTGATCGCGCTCGGCCACGCCGCAAGCGCGCTCGTCGGCAACAACGACGAGTTCATCGCCGCCTTCGAAAAAGCCGCCAAGCCGACCGGCGAGCGCTACTGGCACATGCCGCTCTACGAAGAATACACGACCGCCATGAAGAGCGACATCGCCGATCTCAAGAACACCGGCGGCCGCCCCGCCGGAACCTTGACGGCCGCCGCGTTCCTACGCACCTTCGTCGGCGACACGCCCTGGATCCATCTCGACGTCGCCGGCACCGCCTACCTCGACAACGAATCCGCCTGGCAAGCCAAAGGCCCAACCGGCACCCCCGTCCGCGCCTTCCTCGCCCTCGTCGAACAGATGGCCGGCTAAATGTCAACCTGAGAAGCGAGTGCAAGCGAGCGTCTCGAAGGACGAGAGCCGGCCATACCGCCGGCTCTTTTCTTTTCCGGGTATAAGTCTTCCATGAATGAAAACGTCACGCTGATCGTCATGGAAATGCCGCGACCCGATCCGGGCGGCCTACCGATCCAGCCCCCGCAGCCGGCGCCCGGTGAGCCGGGACTCCCCGAAAACCCGATCATCGACCCTCCCTCGCCGAATACGCCAACCTGATCCTCAAGAGATAAGCGCGGAACTTCCCGCAACGAAAGAAGCCCCGGCGTTCCGGGGCTTCTTCTTTTGGGTTTACTCGGAGGAGCGGTCCGGATTCACCGGGCTAGGTTCGGTCTCGAACCGCTTGCTTAGTGTGATCTATCCCCGCCGCCGCTCGTTCTTTGGTCTCGTTCTTTATGGACGTGATCTTCTCGGTAGTCGTCATCTGATCTCCATCGAGATCCCGATGTCTTCGTTCGCCGTCGGCAGCCGTGCGATGCACGGTCTCGCTCGTTTTGTCGATGACGTTATCGACGGTGTCGTTGACCGCTTTCTTGATGTTATTCAAGTCTGTCATGCCACTATCGTACCCATCCGAATCACCTGTTACGCCGAAGGGTCGCTTGTACGCCTAGTGCGCGAACCCGTCGGCGGCGGCCTTAGTGGGTCATCGAGTTGCTTCGTCCCATCGACGTCGACGGCGTGTCCGCGCACGCAGCTCGACGTCGGCCTTTCGAGCCCGGCCCGCTTGCACGACCATTTCGTCAGCCTCGAGGCGGTCACGCCGGGTGAGTACAAGACGGGCGGCGTCGACCTTGCGATCCGTTACGGGTTCACACCGACGCCGTAGCGGGTCGCTCGGCGGCTACCGCTGAGGTCCGCCGCGCAAACGCGCGTTCCTGGCATGGGAAGCGGCTCGCGCCGAAACGGTGCCGCCATGATCCCAGGGCGGGGTAGCCGCTCGCCCCTAGCGAAGGCCATCTCACCATGATCATCCCGGATCGCCCCCGCGCTGCCGATGCGCCCGACGCTCGGCCCTATCAACCGGCTCCCGGACCCGCCACCATCCGTCGCGTCACGGCCGGTGCGATCAAGCGCCGCAAGAACAAGGTGCTCTTCCCGGTCATCACCGCGTACGACGCGTCGTTCGCGCGCTTCGTCGAAGAGGCCGGGATCGACGTCATCCTGGTCGGCGACAGCCTCGGCAACGTCGTGCTCGGTTACGACGAGACGACCCCGGTCACCATGGAAGAGATGATCCACCACGCCGGCGCCGTCACCCGCGCGACCTCGCGCGC
>JALYSX010000337.1 GCA_030854585.1 Vulcanimicrobiota bacterium | reverse complement strand
GCGTCACGGCGACCATGCGACTCTTCTCCGGCGCGATCGCTGTCGGCATCCTCGGCTATGCGGGATTCCACGGGCCTTTGATGATGAGCCTATCGATACCGTTCGTGATCGGCGTCAGTCTGATCATAGGGCGGTTGGGGTCATTCTTACTGATCCGTCGCCTCGGATTGCGTAAACCCGCAGCGCCGACCGGATGAGTGAACAGATCGGCCGCTTTGCCACTGCGCGCGACGAGCGCGTCGCGTCGCGCCTCGAGACGTTTGGCGATATCGTGATCGGCTTCAGCCTCGCGCAGCTCGCGCTGAGCTTCACGTTTCCGGATCTGCTCACCGTCACGCGTCTGCTTCCCGAACTGACCGCGTTTGCGTGGACGTTCGGGATGACCGCGTGGCTGTGGACGCTCTATCGCCGGATCGGCGCCGATTATTTCGTGCCCGGGCCTTGGGCGTCTACGCTCTACATGCTGGGCCTCGCCGGCGTGGTGCTCTTGATCTTCGCCGTCCAACTCGTCATGCATTACGGGACCCTGCGCGGCGCCACGTCCGCCGAGATCGACCTGGCGGTGATCTTCTACTTCATCGTGCTCGCGGTGACGCTGGCCGTGGTCGGGCTGCAGTTCGCGACCGGCGTTCGCGCGCGCGGCGAGCACCTCGAGCCGGGACTTCGGCGGGCCGGCCTGCTGAGCGCGCTCCGGCTGGTCATCATGGGCATCTGCGTGGCCGTGGCGATCGCCGTTCTCCCTGGTCGCGCGATGAGCGGAACGGCCGTCCTCTTGCCGGCGATGGTCGGCGGGGGAGTGCTCGGGCGGGTCGTCAGTTCGTTTCTGCTGAGATCCGCACCAGAATAGCGGTCGCCGGTCCGGCGATCGATCGCGCAACGGTATGCGTACCGGCATCGAGTCGAAACGTATCGCCGGCGACCGCGCTGACCTCGTCGATCGCGACCGTCCCGTTCGCGACGTAAAGAAATCCGCAGACGTCGCCCGCGTCGATCGGCACGCCGTTCTCTCCGAATCCGATCGCCGTGACGCGATGGGCGTGCGTCGCGCGTAAGGCCATCACGTTGAAGTCGCGAACGGGCCCTCCGGTGAGTCTCGCAGCGACCCGCGCCTCGCCCGAAAATGCGAATGGCTCGAGCGTCGCGAGCGGCCGTTCTTCGCCGGATGAAAACGCGAGCGTCACGCCGCTGTCGGAGAGCAAGACGATGGTGCGGTCATATCCGCTGAAATCCGAGAACGGTCCGTCGCATTCGATCGACGCGATCGAAACGCGCCATGACGCCGGATCGGCGGCCGCCGTCGCGACGAGGTCCGTAACCCCGCCGCCGTTCTTCCAGGCTATACGCTCGTACGAAGAAGCGTGAAGGATCGCTACCGCCACGGTCGCTAAAGGGCGGTGCGGCGGTAGTCTTCGAGCAGGCCCGTCAGGTAGACCAGAAAGCGCGCGGCGGCCGCGCCGTCGATCACGCGATGATCGTAGGAGACGCTGACCGGCATGATTAGGCGCGGGACGAAGGCTTTGCCGTCCCAGACCGGTTTGATCGCGCTACGCGTCGCGCCCATTATCGCGACCTCGGGTGCGTTGACGATCTGGGTGAACTGCGTTCCGCCGATGCCGCCGATCGACGAGATCGTGAACGTTCCGCCTTGCATGTCGCCGATGCCGAGTTTGCCATCGCGCGCTTTGCCCGCGAGGGTCGCGCTCTCCGCAGCGATCTCGAGAAGGCCCTTCTTGTCGGCGGACTTCACGACCGGAACGACCAGCCCGTTCGGCGTATCCGCGGCGAAGCCGATGTTGAAGTAGCCTTTGTGGATCAGCGCGTCGCCGTCGAGCGAGGCGTTGAAGTCCGGAAACTTCTCGAGCGCGCGGACGGCCGCTTTGACGAGGAACGCGAGCATGGTCAGCTTCGCGCCACCGCTCTTGGTCTGTTCCGTGTTGATCTCGTTGCGGAAGGCTTCGAGATCCGTGATGTCCGCTTCGTCGTAGTTGGTGATGTGCGGGATCTGCACCCAGTTGCGATGCAGAGCGGGTCCGGAGATCCTCTTGATGCGCGAGAGCGGCGTCCGTTCGATCGGACCGAACTGCGCGAAGTCGACCTTCGGCCACGGCGGGAGCCCGGCGATGACACTGCCGCCCGGCGACGCGCCGCCCGCGAGCGCGGATTTGACGAAGCCCTGTACGTCTTCACGGGTGACGCGCGCGTTCGGACCGGTGCCGCGCACGCCGCGCAGATCGACACCGAGTTCGCGCGCGAACCGCCGGATGGAGGGACTTGCGTGGATGGGGCCGCTAACGTTCGGCGCCATCGCGGTCACCAGCGGCGCGGGCGCCGGAGCGAGCGCCGCACTTGTCATCCCGAGCGTAGGCGAAGCCGTAGTCGAGGGACGGATGGGAACGGATGCAACGCCCTTTACCACGAGCGTCGCGATGACGCTGCCTTTGCCCACCTTGTCGCCGACTTTGACGCGGACCTCTTGGACGGTGCCGCTGGCGCTCGCCGGAACTTCCATCGAGGCTTTGTCGCTCTCGAGGGTGACGAGGCTCGCTTCTTTCTCGATCGCATCGCCCGGCTTGATCAGCACTTCGATGACCGGAATGTCCGCGAAGTCGCCGATGTCGGGGACGGTGAGCTCGACGATGGTCGATGCCGGTGGTTGTCCCTCGACTTCGGCCGCTGCGCTCCCTACGCTCGGGATGACCGGTGCCGGCGCCGCTGCTGCGGTGGCGGAGGTTGCTGCGCTACTCAGTCGCGCGATGACAGTGCCTTTGCTGACCTTGTCGCCGACTTTGACGAGCATCTCGAGGATCGTTCCGTCGGCGCTCGACGGGACTTCCATCGAGGCTTTGTCGCTCTCGAGCGTGATCAGCGAATCGTTCTTCTTGACGACGTCACCGACGTTAGCGAGGACTTCGATGACGGGGATGCCGTCGAAGTCGCCGATGTCGGGGACCGTGATGTCGATCGTGTCGGCCATCGTCTTACACCGTCACCGGGTTCGGTTTGCTCGGGTCGATGCCGTACTTGAGGATCGCCTCGGCTACCTTGCTCGCCGGGATCTCACCGTCGTCCGCGAGCGCTTTGAGCGCCGCGATCGCGACGTAGTGCCGGTTCACCTCGAAGAACGTACGTAGCTGGGTGCGAAAATCGCTGCGGCCGAAGCCGTCGGTACCGAGCACGATGTAGCGCCGATCGAGATACGGACGGATCGCATCGGCATACGTGCGCATGTAGTCGGTCGCGGCGATCGCCGGACCGGCGTGCCCGTCCAAACACTGCGCGACATACGGAACGCGCGCCTTCTCCGTCGGATGGAGCAGGTTCCACCGTTCGACGTCGATGCCGTCGCGGCGCAGTTCGTTGAACGAGGTCGCGCTCCAGACGTCGGCGACCACGCCGAAGTCGTCGCGCAGCAGATCTGCCGCCGCTTCGACCTCGCGCAGGATCGAGCCCGAGCCGAGCAACTGCACGCGGGGCGCCTTCTTTTCCCTGCCGCCGTCGCGGAGCAGATGCATGCCGCGCAGGATGCCTTCTTCGGCGCCTGCGGGCATGGCCGGATGCTCGTAGTTCTCGTTCATCACGGTGATGTAGTAGTAGACGTCTTCTTGATCCGCGATCATGCGGCGCAAACCGTCGCGGATGATGACCGCCAACTCGAACGAGTAGGTCGGATCGTAGCTGACGCAGTTCGGGATGAAGGAGGCCATGATCTGGCTCTGCCCATCTTCATGCTGCAGGCCCTCGCCGTTGAGGGTCGTGCGGCCCGAGGTTCCGCCGATCAGGAAGCCGCGCGTGCGCATGTCGCCGGCTGCCCACGCGAGATCGCCGATCCGCTGGAAGCCGAACATGGAGTAGTAGATGTAGAACGGGATCATCGGCAGATCGTGGTTGGAGTACGACGTTCCCGCTGCGATCCACGACGAGGTAGCGCCGGCTTCGTCGATGCCTTCCTGGAGGATCTGGCCCTTCTTGTCCTCGCGATACCAGCTCAGCTGCTCGGCGTCTTGCGGCGTGTAGTTCTGGCCGACGTGCGAGTAGATGCCGAGTTGGCGAAAGAGCCCTTCCATGCCGAACGTGCGCGATTCGTCCGCGACGATCGGCACGATGTGCTTGCCGAGGTTCTTGTCCTTGAGCAGCGCGGAGAGCACGCGTACGAACGCCATCGTGGTCGAGATGTGGCGCTCGCCTGTCGCTTCGAGTTGACCCTTGAAGGCCGAGAGTTCCGGCACCGCGAGCGAGGTGCTCTTGCGGCGACGCTTCGGTAGGCTGCCGAGTGCCGCGAGGCGTTCGCGGAAGTACTGCATCTCCGGGCTCTTCTCGTCCGGCGTGTAGAACGGGACCTGCGCGAGGTCTTCGTCCCGGATCGGCAGGCCGAAGCTATCGCGCATGTTGCGCAGGTCGGCATCGTGCATCTTCTTGGCTTGGTGCGCGATGTTCTGGGCCTCGCCCGAACCACCCATCCCGAAGCCCTTGATCGTCTTGGCCAGGATCACGGTCGGCTTGCCGTTGCGCTCCATCCCGCGCGCGTACGCCGCGTAGACCTTGTTCTGGTCGTGGCCGCCGCGCTTGAGCGCATGCACGCGCGCGTCGTCCCAACCGTCGATCATGGCTGCGGTCTCGGCATACTTTCCGAAGAAGCGCTCGCCGCGGATCGCGCTCACGCCGCCGGTGCGCAACGACTGGTAGTCGCCGTCCAGGGTCTCTTCGACGAGTTGCAAGAGTTTGCCGGATGCGTCGCTTGCGAAGAGCGGGTCCCAATTCGATCCCCAGATGACCTTGATGACGTTCCAACCGGCGCCGCGGAAGACGCCTTCGAGTTCTTGGATGATCTTGCCGTTGCCGCGCACCGGACCATCTAGTCGCTGGAGGTTGCAGTTGACGACCCACTTGAGATTGTCGAGGCCTTCGCGCGCCGCGATCGTGATCTGCCCGAGCGACTCGGGTTCGTCCATCTCGCTGTCGCCGAGGAACGCCCAGACGTTGCGATCGCCGGCTTCGATCAGTTCGCGGTTGTTCAAATACTTCATGAAGCGCGCCTGATAGATCGACATGATCGGCGCGAGACCCATCGAGACGGTCGGGAACTGCCAGAAGTCCGGCATCAGCCACGGATGCGGGTACGACGAGAGCCCTTGGCCACCGACTTCCTGACGGAAGTTATCCATGTGCTCCTGGTCGAGTCTGCCTTCGATAAATGCGCGGGCATAGAAACCCGGCGACGAGTGGCCTTGGAAGAAGACGAGATCGCCGCCGTGATCCGGACCGGCCGCGCGGAAGAAGTGGTTAAAGGCGACTTCGTAGAGCGTCGCAGCCGACGCGTACGACGCGACGTGACCGCCAAGTTCGGAGCTGACCTTGTTCGCGCGTACGACCAGGGCCATTGCGTTCCAGCGGACGGCCTCTTCGATCTTGCGCTCGAGTTCGATATCGCCGGGATAGGCCGGCTCTTCGCTCGTGGCGATGGTGTTCACATACGGCGTGACGATCTTGCCGCCGCCGCCCGAGAACGGCACGCCCGCGCGTTTGGCGTCGTCGGCGAGGCCGGCGAGTAGCTGAGCGGCCCGTTCGGGACCCTCGGCCGCGATCACGCCGGCGAGGGCGTCGCGCCATTCTTGGGTCTCTTGCGGGTCGGAATCGTGAGCGAAGGTCGTCATAGTCGCCCCTCATTCCGTCTCCCGGCGCCATCCCTTCTCGATGGATGGGTCCAATCGGATGATTGGAGTGAGCCAGTATGAGGCGGGCTAGAGCGCGGGTTCGGTTTGGACCGGCAGCAGGCGGTCTTCGCGGAGCACGACCCCGATCGAAACAAGCAAGATCACCCCGCCGACGATGCTGAGCGGGGCGACGGCTTCGCCGAAAATGGCGAGTGCCAGAAGCGCGGCAATCACCGGCTCAAGCAGGGTGGCGAAGTTGATGGCGCTCGGTGAGAACCAGCGGAGTGCGGCGTTGAGGGCCGTGTGCCCGAGGAGCTGCGAGATCAGCGCCATCGCGAGGATGCCCGACCAGGCGGTCGTCGCGGCCAGTGGCGGCGGCGGTTGATGGGCGATCGCGGCGGCGACGACGAGCGCGAGCGCGGCCCACGAATAGGTACGCGTCACGATCGCGCGCGTGTCGAGCGCTTCGCGGACCTCGCGCACCAGGATGAAATACGCGCCGATCGCGACGCTCCCGACCAATGCGAGCCCGGCCCCGAGGAGTTGATGGCCGGTGACCGGCGGGGCCGTCTTGTCGAACCCGACGACCATCGCCATCCCGGCGATGCCTGTCGCAAACGCGATCATCGCGAGCCTCGAGAGGCGACGCTTGAGCACGAGCGTGTCGTAGATCGCCGTCCAGATCGGCGTCGTACACACGAGCAACGTCGAGATCGCGACGGTCGTATACTCGAGCGACCAGATCCACGTCGCGAAGTGCGTCGCCAGCGCGAATCCGGCGAGAGCGAGGATGGTGTTCTCTTGACGCGTCGGCTTGCGCGCACCCATCTTCGCGCGCATGAAGAGCGCGGCGAGGAGCAGCAAAATCGCCGCAATTGCCAACCGAAGGGCGCTAACCGCAAGCGGATCCGCGCCACCGAGGGCCCAGCGCGCAAAGATCGCGGCCGCCCCGACCGCGATCTGCGCACCACCAAGAATGATGTATGGCATGTCCTAGCCCTTAAAAAGTGTTTCGTAGTGCCATTCGAGATGCTCTGCAATCGGCAGTTGCGCCGAGTTGGCCGGCGGTCGAACCGACTGGCCGTTCAGTGCGTAGTAGTCACGGCCATTTTCGAACTCATCACGAATGGCCCGGCTCACGCGAAATTTCAGGTCGGGCTGAATGCTCACATATCCCTGGTCATACAGCCTGTGGAGATCCGACCGCAGCAACAATCCGTTGCGGACGTCGTGCTCCTTTACGATCGAAAACGGCTTTATGTGGGCGGCTTCGAGGGCCGGCAGCGTTTTCTCGCCTGTGACCGCGCATTTCCGCCCGTACGCATCGGTGACCAGTACGCGGAACGTGCCTTGCCCTAGGCGAGGAACGATTACGCGTGGCTTGCCGACACCTTGGTGGATCGTCATATCGGGAAACGCGGAGATGGTCGCGTTGGCGGAAAGCGCCGCCATCATGAGTTTCGCGCGGGGGTCGTCAATCGCTAGGGAGGAGAGCGGACCGTAAATGCGGGTCTCGAACGGGATTGGCTCGGCGAAATAGATGGGGTTGCTCAAGACGACGCAGCCGATGTCGTGCACCTCCGAGAGCGAGGTTTTCTGCAGGTGGGCCATCTTCGCGCGAAACGCTTGCAGATCATCGAATCCGTTTGCAGCTTCGAAGGTGTCCCATGCCAGCCCCACGGGCATCGACGTAAAGGCGGAAAAAAATCCGCAGCCGACGATGTAGCGGGTGCCGCGCTCCCGATAGAACCATGGAGTTCCGCGCGCGAGGTGCGTCGTGGAGTTGCCGGGGCGCCAGAAGTTGACTTCAGTGAGATCGGGTCGCGCGCGAAGGAACGAGAACCAGTCCGGATCGGTCGTTCCAATATTGATACGATCGAGGCTCAGTTCCACGCGGGACGGTGGTCTATGGCTTGGGGCCGATGTGGATGCCGACGCCGACCGGGAAGCTGCCGCTGCTCGGGCCGGCATCGCTGGGCGCCGGATGATGGCTCGTGATCACGAGGATGATCGGGACGAGGATGATCCAGCCGCCAGCCAGGAACCATGGGCGAGGTTTGAGTAGGCCGAGCTCTTTGCCGTTGTCGGGTGGGCCGAACTCGGAGAATGTGTCGGCAAGCGGATGGGTGATGTTCTGCACGTGCGGAGGATCGGCCGGATTCGGCGGCAGATGCGCGACCAGCGACTGACCCTTGCCGATGCTGAAGACCTCGCCGTCGGAGAGCGTCACCTGAATGGGCAACGTGGGATCGCTCAGGTCGTAGCAGTTCACTTGGAGCGTGTTCGTGCCCGGATCCCAGGAGATGTCGCCGCTGGTTCCGCGGACCGCGATCTGTGCGGTACCGGTCTGGAACGTGTAGTTCGCGTGTGCGCCGGCGGGATGCTGAACGGTGAAACGCACTTTGCCGACCATGACGAAGTTCGCCGAGGTGATGCCAGTCTGGTTGAACGCAGAGAGCTGGACGTTGCTATTCTGTCCTACCAGAACGCGGGAGCTATCGGGCAGCCCGATCGCGGCCTCCGAGTTCGTGCCGGTGATCGTCCGGAACACATCCGCCAGCGAGAGCGTGGCCTTGAGCGCGACCGGGGTGGGAGCCCCGCTCGCGGACTGATAGGAGACGTCGCCTTTGAGGTTCGACACGGACTTGTCCGCTGCGGCATGCGCAGGGACGATCGAGAGCGCGACCAGGGAAAACGATACGAGCAACGCGGCGATAGAACGCACGGGCGGTCCCTCCAAATCCTGTAGGTTGCGCTTCGCGCGACGGGCCGGGCGTCCTGCGTCGGCCTTTATGTGGAAATCGCTTGTTGCTTGCGCACGTCTTTCCATTGTCGTACCAATCGATGCAATACGTCAACAGTTCTCCCAGCGCATACGGCGTCGCGGTCGATACGGCTGCGCTTAAGACGTGGATCGGCGACGCGAACTCCATCAACGCCTCCGTCGACTCGACCACTCCCTCGACGTTCCCGGCTGCGACCGCCCTACCGAACGGCGGTTCGGTGACGGGGATGGGGTACGACGCCACCGGGAACATCCTGGTGAATTCGTATTCGTTTGCGACCTCGTCGTTCATCTCGTACATGTCGGGGATCAAGACCGGAGCGACGCTGACGTTCGTGGTCTCGTGCAGCGGCGGCATGACGCGCGCGATCGCGCCGGGCTTCGGGTGCGTCGTCACGATCCGGGGCACGGCCGTTGGCGCGGCCTCGCTCACCGTGACCGGCAGCGACGGTCGCTCCGTGCTCGCGCCGTTTGCGGTCGGCACACCCCTTCCCATGTAGGCCCGGCGCGGGATTTTGGCCGCCCGTCCCTAACCTTAGGCGCTTACGGGAGCTCGCGTCCGCGGGCTGAGAGGGCGGCCTCCGCCGCCGACCGTTTTACCTGATCCGGGTAATGCCGGCGTAGGAAGGGGACCACGATGAAGGTTTACGTCGACGAAGAGCTGCGCGTTCCGATGCGCGAGATCGCGCTGACCGACGGCAGCACGCATACCGTCTACGATACCAGCGGACCGCACGGCGATCCAAACGTGACGATCGATCTGCACGCCGGCCTCGAGCCGCTGCGCGCCAAATGGATCGCCGATCGAAACGACACCGTCGAACTCGAGAAGCCGACCTCGCTCTACCGCCGCGGGCGTGAGGCGATGACCGAGCTCGATGCGGTACGTTTCGTCAACAAGCGTAAGCCGCGCGTCGGCAAGTCGGGCGCGAACGTCACCCAGATGCACTACGCGCGTCACGGAGAGATCACGCCCGAGATGCGCTACATCGCGATCCGCGAAGGCTGCGAGCCGGAGTTCGTGCGCGACGAAGTCGCGCGCGGCCGCGCGATCATCCCGAACAACATCAACCATCCCGAGAGCGAGCCGATGATCATCGGACGAGGCTTCCTCGTGAAGATCAACGCGAACATCGGGAACTCGGCAGTCGCTTCGACGATCGACGAAGAGGTCGAGAAGATGACGTGGGCGACCAAGTGGGGCGCCGACACGGTGATGGACCTCTCGACCGGCAAGAACATCCACGAAACGCGCGAGTGGATCCTGCGCAATTCGGCCGTGCCGATCGGCACCGTGCCGATCTATCAAGCGCTCGAGAAGGTCGACGGCAAAGCCGAAGACCTCACCTGGGAACTCTATCGCGATACGCTGATCGAGCAGGCCGAGCAAGGCGTCGACTATTTCACGATCCACGCCGGCGTGCTGCTGCGCTACGTTCCGCTCACCGCCAAGCGGGTGACCGGCATCGTCTCGCGCGGGGGATCGATCCTAGCCAAGTGGTGCCTCTCGCATCACAAGGAGAACTTCCTCTACACGCACTTCGAAGAGATATGCGAGATCATGAAGGCGTATGACATCGCGTTCTCGCTCGGCGACGGCTTGCGCCCGGGTTGTCTTGCGGATGCGAACGACGAAGCGCAGTTCGCCGAGCTGAAAACGCAGGGCGAGCTGACGAAGATCGCCTGGGAGTACGACGTCCAGGTGATGAACGA
>JALYSX010000305.1 GCA_030854585.1 Vulcanimicrobiota bacterium | reverse complement strand
GAAGCGATCCTAGCGGTCAAGGATAAAGTACGCCTCTGCACGCTCTGCTTCTCGCTGACCGAACACGAACCGTGCGACATCTGCACCGACGAACGGCGCGACGGCACCACCATCTGCGTGGTCGCCGAAGCGAAGGATATCTACGCGATCGAACGGACCGGCGCGTATCGCGGTCGCTATCACGTACTCGGCGGATTGATCTCACCGATGGACGGCATCGGCCCGGCGCAGCTGCGCGTGAAGGAGCTGATTGACCGGGTCGGAGCGGAGAATCCGGTCGAGATCATCCTCGCGACCAATCCCAACGCCGAAGGCGAAGCGACCGCGCTCTATCTCTCGCGCTTGATCACGCCGATCGGCACGAGCGTCACTCGCCTCGCCTACGGTCTCCCGATCGGGGGTGACCTGGACTACGCCGACGAGATCACGCTCACCAAGGCCCTCGAAGGACGGCGCGCTCTCTAGGCGTCCTTAAAGACGCTTCGCTCCTCGGGATGACACAGGAACGACTTTGTGATACAAAGTAGAGGTGATGACCGAGATCGAACGGGCGTTGCTGGATATCGCCGAGGTGCGCGAGCGCCTGGGTGCGTCGCAACGTTTCAAGGGCTACTCCGGCGTGGCCGCAATCCTCTCCGGCGCCTTCGCGGGGGTGGCCGGCATCGTCCAGGCCGTGCTGGTGCCCGATCCGCAGGCGCAGGCACCGCTCTATTTCTCGATCTGGCTGATCTGCTGTGCCTGCGCGGCGATTGTGAACTATGGCGCGATCGCGCATTGGTTCGTGAGCGATGCGAGTGTGCGCGACCGTTGGCAGACGCGTACCGTCGGGCTGGCGATTCTTCCGGCGCTCGTGCTCGGTGCGGCGTTCACCTTCGCACTCTACGACGCGGGCCAGGTCGGCTTCTTGCCGGGCGTCTGGTGCGCGTGTTATGGCGCGGGCCTGTTCGCGTCGCGAACGATGGTCCCGCGGGCGGTCGTCCCGGTCGCGGCGTTCTTCATGCTGATCGGCATCGCGCTGCTTTTCGTTCCCGCCGCAATCGCGATGCAGCCGTGGGTGCTCGCACTTGCCTTCGGATGCGGTCAGACGGCGGTCGGCGTCTTCGTTCTACGCGAACGCGCGGAGCGTGCGACATGAGCGCGACCCATCTGGATCAGATCTTTCACGAACGCGGACGCCTGGCGATCTGCAGTGCGCTCGTCGCAAGCGACGGCGGACTCTCGTTCGTCGCATTGCAAGACGCCTGCGGCTTGACCGACGGCAACCTCAATCGCCACCTGCACGCGCTCGCGGAAGAGGGCATCGTCGCGACCGAACGGCGCACCGGCTCGGGCCGTCCTCAGACGATCGCGCAGATCACGCCGGCCGGGCGCGAACGATTCCTCGGCTATATCGACGCGCTCGAAGCGATCGTGCGCGACGTTCAGGCCTCTACGAAGACCGGATCACCGGCCCGGGCGCGCCCCGCACGGACCACGTCGCAGTAGACCCCCATCAGGGTCGCGCGTTCGGCCGCGACGTAGCGTAAGATGCGCTGGTCTGCGGGCTCGCCGTCGGGATGATAGGTGATCGCGACGCAGCGTTCGATTCCGTAGCGGACTCGCAAGCGCACATCGCCGAGAGCGATGGTCGCCCCGGCGAGGGCGCTCTCGTCGCCTTCGAATCCGGCAACCGCCCGGACGAAGAAGTTCGGCCGGAAGCGCGACGGCTCGACCGCGTAGCCGACGTGGGCGCTCAGGCCGTCGAGCCAGCGGTCGACGATCAGCGAGACCGGCGCGTCATCGAAGTAACGTGGTTCGTCGCTACGCGTCTCGGTCGCGATGCCGCGACCGGCCGCATCGGCGACCGCGATCTCCGCGTCGTCGAGCAGATGCAGCCGGTCGTGCTCCTTGCCACGCAGCGTCTTGCCCGCGCGCGCATGGCCGCCGGTGATGAAGAGCGCGCTTGATCGGTCTCCGGTCAGGCCGTCCTCCGCGACCTCGGCCTCCTCGAGCGCTACGCCGCGCAACGATTTGACCGGATAGCGCCAGATGCGCTCGAGCGTTCCTATCTGTGGCATGTCGATATGCTTCCGTAGGAAGCAAGCCGAATCCTCAAGAAGCGCGACGCTGTATGGAAGAAACAACGCCGTCGGCCGGGTTGCTGCGTCCGCTAGGTTTCGGGGA
>JALYSX010000302.1 GCA_030854585.1 Vulcanimicrobiota bacterium | reverse complement strand
CTCGGTTGGACCGAGAGCGACCTGGTCTACGTCGACGTCGCGAAGCGCGCGCAGAGCGTCGGCGTGCAGGCGGTCACGTTGCACGCGCGCACCGCGCGTCAGTTCTACAAAGGCAGCGCCGACTGGGAGCACATCGCCGTGCTCAAGCGCGCGATCGACATCCCGGTGATCGGCAACGGCGATCTGGACGACCCGCATCGCGCGATGGAACGCATGCGCGCAAGCGGCGTGGATGCGATCATGCTCGGCCGCGCGACCCTCGGCAACCCGTGGCTGATCTCGCAGATCGCCGATCTCATGGAAGGCCGCGAAGCGCGCCCGTCGCCGATCGCCGCCGATCGCCTGCGCTACGCGATCGTGCATCTGCGCACGATGGTCGACGAACTCGGCGAGGCCCGCGCCGTGCCGCAGATGCGCAAGCATATCGCGCTCTATCTCAAAGGCATCCACGGCGGCGCCCAACTCCGAGCCCGGATCATGACGATCGACTCCGCCGACGAAGTCGCCGCTGTCATCGAAGAGACCATCGCCGCTCTGGAAGCGAGCGCGGTCGCCGCATAGGCGCCCCGAGCACGAAAAGCAAAACGCCGAACGTTTTCGGACGTCCGGCGTTCGCATGACAAGCGGATTGATACCTAGCCCCACCTTATCACCCGGATCGCGGGAGAGCAAATCTCCGGCACCGGAGCGGGCGAGGATCGAACTCGCAGCGAGGAGGGGTATCAATCCGCTCGTCGACACCGTCGAAACGACCCAGGCGTAGGCCCATCCCTCCAAAACGTAATCCGACAAGAGGAAGAGGCGATGCGCCTTCCCTGTCATCCTGAGCGTAGCGCCGCAGGCGCGTAGTCGAGGGACCACCTCAAGCCCCCAGCGAACCTCACACGCCATGGTCGAGCCCCAGGACGCGCTCTACGGCGCCGAGTCGCCGCAGGCGTTGTTGGACGAAGTCTACGACAACTACAAGCGCTATCTGAACCCGCCGCTGGCGCGCGTCATGCGCATGTCCGGCTCGCCGGTAGAAGTCCGCGCCCGAGGCTGCACGATCTGGGATCAGAACGGCAACGCCTACCTCGATTTCGCGGGCGGCTACGGAGTCTTCACCCTCGGCCACTCGCATCCGCGCGTGCTCGCCGCCGTACGCGAGCAGATGGACCTGCTCTCGCTCTCCGGCAAGACCATGTTCAACGTGCCGATGGGCCGCGCCGCGAAACGCCTCGCGGAACTCGCGCCGGGCGATCTCACGATCTCGTTCTGGTGCAACAGCGGAACGGAAGCGATCGAAGGCGCGATCAAACTCGCGCGCGTCGCCACCGGTCGCGTCAAGATCGTCGCGACGCGCGATTCATACCACGGCAAGACGCTCGGTGCGCTCTCGATCTCGGGCCGCGCCGCGTTCCAGGATCCGTTCCGCCCGTTGCTCGCAGATGCAGCGCTGATCGATTTCGACGATGCGGCCGCGCTCGATGAAGCCTTGCGAGATGCGGCCGCGTTCGTGGTCGAACCGGTGCAGGGCGAAGGCGGCGTCAACGTTCCCGCGCCCGGCTACCTGCGTGCGGTACGCGAAGCCTGCGATCGCACGGGCGCGCTCTTCATCGCCGACGAAGTGCAGACCGGTCTCGGTCGGTGCGGCTATCGCTTCGGCTGCGATCGCGACGGCGTCGTGCCCGACATCATGACGCTCGCGAAAGGTCTCTCGGGCGGTATCGTGCCGGTCGGCGCGTTCATCGCGCGTACCGAGGTCTGGACGAAGGCCTACGGCAAGCAGCCGCTCCTGCACACCTCGACGTTCGGCGGCAGCGAAATCGCATGCACCGCAGCGCTCGCCGCGATGGACGTGCTCGAAGAAGACTGCCTAGCGGAGAACGCGCGCGCCCGTGGCGAGCAATTGCTCGCGGGTTGCCTCGCGGTCGCGGCCGAGTTCCCCGATGTCGTCAGGACGGCGCGCGGCTTGGGCTTGCTCTGCGGTGTAGAACTCGCAAACGAAGGCTACGGCGGCTGGATCATCCCCGAGATGGTCAAACGCGGCGTGACCGCAGCCTGGACGCTCAACCAACAGCGCGTGATCCGCCTCGAGCCCCCGCTGCTGGTTACCGCGGCCGAGGTCGAGACCGCCCTTGCGGCCTTGCGCGCAGGGGTCGAAACCGCCCAGGAGAACCTCGGGCGCCTATAGTGCCATACGTAGAAGCCACCATCGCCGTGAGCGCGCCGGCCCACGCCGTGTACGAACTCGCCAAGGAGCAGGACCGCTTCCCGGAGTTCATGCCCGACGTCGAGACCGTGGTCGTGCTCGAACGTCACCCCGATCGGGTCTTGACCAAATGGAAGACGCTCGTCGAAGAAGCCCCGATCGAATGGATCGAAGAGGATCGCTTCCACGACGATACCTTGCGCATCGAGTACAAACTGCTCGAGGGCGATCTCGACACGTTCGAAGGCGCGTGGACGTTCGATGAGGCGGACGGCGTGACGACGGTCAAACTGACGGTCGAGTACGACTTCGGCGTGCCGACGCTCGCCGAACTGATCGGCCCGACCCTGCAGAAAAAGGTCCGCGAGAACAGCGAGATGATGTTGGCCGCGCTCAAACGCGAAGCGGAGAAGGCATAGGTATGTCAGCGCCCGCGAAGTTCTGCTTCGTGATCCATCCGCTCTCGCTCGACGACGTCGCGCGGTACGAGCCCGGCGCCAAGGGTAAAGGCGCGCCGATCGTGCGCAAGATCATGGAGTGGATGCCGCCCTGGGGCGTCGCGCACGTGACCGGCGTGCGCACGCCGGATGGGCGCGAGACCGAAGGCTGGTTCGTCGGTGCGCCCCTGTTGCCCGAACAGATGATGGAGTTCCCGCGCGATCAGGTCTACGATCGTATTCTCAAGGCGATCCAGATCGGTGTCGATCTCGGCGCGAACGTGGCCGGTCTCGGTGCGTTCACCGGCGTCGTCGGCGACGCAGGCGTGACGATCAACGAACGCTCGCCGATCCCCGTCACCACCGGCAACTCGCTCACCATCGCCGCCGGCATCCAGAGCCTCTTCCGCGGCGCCCACGAGATGGGCATCGATCCCGCCGTCTCGACCGCCGTCGTGGTCGGCGCGACCGGTTCGATCGGCTCCGCCTGCGCGCGTATGATCGCGCCGAAGGTGAAGCATCTCATCTTGGTCGCCCGCAACGAGACGCGTCTGCGCAAGTTCACCGAAGAGATCGCACCCGAACTGTCGTGCGACGTTTCGTACTCGGTCGAGATCGCGAGTGCCGTGAAGCAGGCGCAGTTGATCCTGACCGCGACCTCGTCGACCGCCGACGTGATCCAACCCGAAGATCTACAGACGGGCGCGGTCGTCTGCGAACTCTCGCTCCCGCACGACGTCAGCCGACGCGTCTCGATCGAACGGCCGGACGTGCTCGTGATCGAGGGCGGCAACATGCTGATGCCGGGCGCCCCGCGCCTCGAGCGCATGCGTCAGCCCGGTGAAGAGTTCGACCTTAACCTCCCGCCCCGCACCGCTCTCGCCTGCATGAGCGAGACGATGGTGCTCGCGCTCGAAGGCCG
>JALYSX010000296.1 GCA_030854585.1 Vulcanimicrobiota bacterium | reverse complement strand
CACGCACGGTTACCCGCCCCATAGAATCTGCTTCTGTTATCGCCTCTACAGCTAGAGCGACGGTCGACCCTTGAACCGGATCGTCAGGATCGCGACGTCGTCGAAGGACGCATGCGAGAGGACCGCTTCGCGCAACGCGTGCGCCGGATTCTTGGCGCCCGCGACGTCGATTCGGGCGAGTGCCTCGCGAACGGATCGCTCGCCGGCGAGGACGTTGCGCGTCGCTTCGGTCAGGCCGTCGGTGTAGAGCACCGCGATCGAACCGGGTTGGAGGGTGATGTTGTGCGAGCGGCGCGCGATCCGGATCGGCATTCCGAGGGGAACGCCGTCGGTCTGGATTTCTTGGACCGTACCATCCGCAAGGCGGATGAACGGCGGCGAATGGCCGGCGCTCGCGTAGCAGAGTTCGCCCGTCTCCGGGTCGAGTATCGCGACGAACGCGGTGATCAGGATGTTCGCTTCGTATCGTTCGAGGAGCCGGTCGAGACTGGTCAGCAGCTCCTCGGGCTTGGTCTGGACCAGCGTGAGCGCTCGCAGCGACTGGCTGATCTTGCCCATCCACACGGCCGCATCCAAGCCGTGGCCGCCGACGTCCCCGATCGAGATCATCATCCGGCCGTCATCGATCACGAACGCATCGTACCAGTCGCCACCGACCAGATCCCGGTCGTCGGCGGCAGCGTAGAGAGCGTCCAGCTCGACGTTCTCGTGGCGAGGTAGGAACTGCGGCAGCAAGGCGTGTTGAAATGCGTTTGCGATGTTGTGCTCTTGCTCGTAGCGGGAGGCGTTTCGCTCGGCCGCGATCGCGCCCACACGAGCCGATTCGCGCTCGCCGGCGACCGCCTGCGCCGCCGACATGCGCAGCTCCATTTCGTCCGTCACGATGCCGGCGAGCGACACGAGTGCCTGCTTCTGCCCCTCGGACGGGATGCGCGGCTCGCGATCCAACACGCAGAGCGTGCCGAGCTTGTAACCGTCGCGCGTGCGCAGCGGCGCCGCGACATAGAACTGCAGACCAAAGGCGCCCGCCACCAACGGATTCGCAAGCGTGCGAGGATCCGACCGCGCGGCTTCGACTACGTACGGCTCGTCGCTAAGGATCGCCGACGAACAGAGCCCCGGATCGCGAGGAATCTCGGAGATCCCGTCCAGGCCGTAGCGGGACTTGAACCAGATCCGGTCTTCGTCGACGATCGTCACGAGCGCGATCGGAGCGTCGAACATCTTGGCCGCAAGCTCCGTGATCCGATCGAACGTCCCGTCGGCCGGGGTATCGAGGATATTGAAACGTCGGACCGCCTCTAAGCGCCTCGCTTCGGCTTCGCCGCGTTCCGTCTCGGCCACGCGGGTAAAATCGCGCACGAGGGAACTCAGCGGTCGAGTCGATAGAAAGCCATCACCATATCATAGTGGACTTGACGATGGCGGCTGGCTGTACGCTATTTACGCATCCGAGCAAGCGTCGTCAGCGCGAACGCCGAAGCGAGACACCGTTGGCCCGAAAGTTCTCCGCGATCCTCTCCTGGGGCGTTTGCGCGAAGTAGTGTGCTACCGCGTGCTCGACCACAGCCGAGACCGAGACGCCGTGGGTTTCCCGGATCGTCGCGAGCCGGTCGGCCAGGGTACTCGATACGGTGACCGTCAGGCGCGTGAAGATCGTCGTCGTTGCCATAGTTACTCAAATGCAACGAGCGGCGGCTTCGAATGGATGTACCCTGGGAACAATCTCCGGGTGCAGGCAGCCGAATGTATCGTTCTGAACCCCTTCGAAATGCTCTACGCGCGGCATCATGCGCTCGTGTATGGCACCGCCTTGCGGGTCCTCCATGACCCGAGCGAGGCCGAGGACATCGTTCAGAACATCTTCTTGCGCATCTACAGCCGGCCCGGCCGGTTCCGCGGCGAGAACGTCGCCGGTTGGCTCACGACCCTGGCGAGGAACGCCGCCATCGACCGTTTCCGCCGGCTACGGCTCGAGCGACTTCACGGAGAGCGTATCGAGTTCACCGCCCCCGAAAGCGTCGAAGACGCGACGCTTCGCCGGATGGAGGATCGGCGGGTTCGCGAGGCGCTCGAGGATCTGAGCGACGAGCAGCGCGTGCTGCTGATCGCGATCTACTTCGGCGGGTAT
>JALYSX010000289.1 GCA_030854585.1 Vulcanimicrobiota bacterium | reverse complement strand
GTGCTCGAATGGAACGAACCGTTTGCGAAGTGGTTCTCCGACGGCGAACTCAACGTCTCGGTCAACTGTCTCGACCGGCATGTGAAGGCCGGCAAGGGCGACAAGGTCGCGTTCTTATACGAAGGCGAGCCCGGCGATCGCTGGGAGATCACGTATAAGGCTTTGCTCGACGACGTCTGCGCGTTCGCGAACGGCCTGCGCAAGCTCGGCATCAAGCGCGGCGATCGCGTAGCGATCTACATGCCGATGATCCCGGAGCTTCCGGTCGCGATGCTCGCCTGCACGCGCATTGGCGCGGTCCACTCGGTGATCTTCGGCGGATTCTCGCCGGACTCGATCGTGGATCGCATCAACGACTCGGAATGTGTCGCGCTGATCACGGCCGACCAGGGTTGGCGCCGCGGCAACAAGGTTCCGCTCAAGGAAAACTGCGACGTGGCGATGATGCAGACGCCCTCGCTCAAGTATTGCATCGTCGCCAAGCGTGTCGGCGATCCGATCGAGATGAAGGCCGGTCGCGACATCTGGTGGGACGATGTCGTGCGCGACCAATCGGCCGACTGCGAACCGGAGTCGATGAACGCCGAAGACCTGCTCTATCTGTTGTATACGAGTGGCACGACGGCCAAGCCGAAGGGCATCATGCACACGACCGGCGGCTACCTGACGCACGTCACCGCGACCCACGATCTCGTCTTCGATCTCAAAGCCGAGACCGACGTGTATTGGTGTGCGGCCGATATCGGCTGGGTGACCGGGCACTCGTACATCGTCTACGGTCCGCTCGCGAACGGTGCGACCAGCGTCCTCTATGAA
Organism: Vulcanimicrobiota bacterium; assembly: GCA_030854585.1. Taxonomy (GTDB): domain Bacteria; phylum Vulcanimicrobiota; class Vulcanimicrobiia; order Vulcanimicrobiales; family Vulcanimicrobiaceae; genus JALYSX01. The sequence goes on along the minus strand of JALYSX010000289.1, from coordinate 5,568 downwards.
GGCACGCCGGACTTCCCCGATAAGGACCGACTCTGGTCGATCGTCGAGCGCTACAAGGTGACGATTCTCTACACCGCACCGACCGCGATCCGCACATTTATGAAGTGGGGCGTCGAGTATCCACAGAAACACGATCTCACCACCCTGCGCCTGCTCGGGAGCGTCGGCGAGCCGATCAATCCGGAAGCCTGGATGTGGTACCGTGAGGTCATCGGCGACAACAAGGCGCCGGTGGTCGATACCTGGTGGCAGACCGAGACCGGCGGCATCATGATCTCGCCGCTGCCCGGTATCACCTCGACCCCGCCCGGCAGCGCGACCCATCCGCTCCCCGGAATCGGTGCCGACATCGTCAACGATCAAGGCGAGAGCGTGCCCTGGGGAGGCGGCGGCTACATCGTGCTCACGCGCCCGTGGCCCGGCATGTTGCGCGGCATCTGGGGCGACGACGAACGCTTCAAAGAGACGTACTGGTCGAAGTTCAAGGGTGAGTATCTCGCGGGCGACGGCTGCCGGCGCGACACCAAGGGCAACTACTGGTTCATGGGTCGCATCGATGACGTGATGAACGTGAGCGGTCACCGCATCTCGACGGCCGAAGTCGAGAGCGCGCTGGTCGACAATCATCTGGTCGCGGAAGCGGCGGTCTGCGCTAAACTCGACGACGTGACCGGTCAGGCGATCTACGCCTTCGTCACGTTGCGTGGCGGACTCGCGGGCGACGAAGCGTTGGCCAACGAACTGCGGTATCACGTCGCGGAGAAACTCGGCAAGTTCACGCGGCCGAAGTACATCACGTTCACGCCCGAGCTGCCGAAGACGCGCTCCGGCAAGATCATGCGGCGTCTGCTCCGCGACATCGCCGAAGGCCGCGCCCTCGGCGACACCACCACCCTCGCCGACTCAACCGTCGTCAGCGAGCTGCAGATCCGAGCCAAAGACGAATCCGCGAAAGACGAGTAGGCGCTAGTCGCTTGCGAACGACCTCGGGCTCAGCGGGACTTTGCCGCTGAGGATATCGCGCACGTTGACGTTGGGATAGGAGACGCTCTCGTTCAGGCTATCTTCCCATGCGAGCGCGATCCAGTTGCGGAACTGAGTGGCTCCGGCGGCCAAACATTGATCGACGAATGCGGTCGCGGCCGGCGAGCCGCGATCGAAGTCGCCGGTCTTCTGCAGTTCGTAGAGCGGATGTACGCGCGCGGCGCTCGAGGCGAGATACGTGCCGATCTGCTTGAGCATCGAGTCCTGCGAGATCAGCCCGCTCGGAACGCTCGGGACGTAGGCCGGCACGAGTGCCTTGACGGCGGCGGCCTGCGCGTGATCGCGCACGAACGCGCTTTCGAAGAACGAATGGATGTGGTTGGTGGTATAACCGTTCGGATTCGGGTAGTCACCCCAGCCGTTGAAGTGGATCGTGATGTGGAGCGGCTGGCTCGCGTCGCCGACGAAGTGGCCCCAGACACCGATGTCGCGGATCGTCAGCCGCTCGCGCAAGGCGAGATCGCGCGAAAAGAACGTCTTGTCGGCCGGGCTAGTCGCGTGCGCGGCTGCGTACGACTCGGCGCGGTAGTAGGCGAAGTCCTTCCGGACCTGCTCCCATCCGTCGAGGATAGTGTAGGGCACGTAGCCCTCCTTGAACGGATCCTGGCCGATCGCGCGGAGCGCCGCATCGTATGCGGCGAAGCTCGGCGGCAGAGCGTCGAGCGTGATGACGCCGGCGATCTTGTTGTCGTCGCCGATATCCAGGAAGTGTCCCGTGTCGTTGTCGCTGTCCCATGATTGACCGGAGTCCTTAAGGCGATCCATCTCCGGCCCGAGCGCGGTGATATCGGAGACGGCGTCCGGCGTGCGCAAGAATGCGGGTACGCTTGCAGGCAATGCGCTCGCGCCGACGTTGTTGATCATGCGATGCCCGGTCGTTCCCCAGGCGAGCGCCTGGACCGGAAGTAACAGCGACGCGACGGCCGCGATGATGGCGATGCGTTTCATTCAGCGAGAAACTCCGTTAGTTCGTCGAGGTGATCGATGCGCTTGGCCGGGGGTAGCGCTGCGAGGATGGTCGCGCCGTACTTGGTCGCAGCCGCGCGACCGTCGAGCAATGCGACGACCCCGCGATCACTCGTACTGCGAATCAAACGCCCGAAACCCTGCTTGAGCCGGACGATCGCCGAGGGGATCATGTAGCGTTCGAACGCGTCCTGGCCGCGTGCTTCGAGCGACTGCATGCGCGCCGCGACCAGCGGGTCGGCGGGCGATGGGAACGGCAAGCGATCGATGATGACGCACGAGAGCCGGTCGCCGACGACGTCGATGCCCTCCCAAAACGTGCCGGTTGCAAAGAGCACCGCGTTGGGAGTCGAGCGGAACCATTCGAGGAGGCGCGCTCGCGGCATCTGCCCTTGTAAACGTATCGGATACGGGATTCGTTCGCGGACGGCCGCGTGGACTTCGCGCAAGCGAGCGTGCGAGGTGAACAGCACGAACGCTCGTCCTCGCGTGCGATCGAGGCACTCCTCGACCAGCGGCGCGGCCTGGCGTGCGAAGTCGGGCGATTTCGGGTTGACGTTGGGTGGCGCGACGAAGAGTCGCGCTTGCTTCGCATAGTCGAACGGCGATGGCGCGACCAGCTCTTGCGCTTCCTGGACGCCGAGATTGCGCCGCAGAAACGCGAACGAGTCGCCGTCGGCGATGGTGGCGCTGGTGAGCACGACGCTCTGGGTGCGATCGAACAGGGTGCCTGCGAGAAAGTCGCTGACATCGAAAGGCGCGCTATTGACCTCGAACCGTCCGTCCGCGTCCGAGCGCTCGACCCACGCGATCGCTTCGTCCGTCGGCAGTTGCGCGCGCTCGATAGTGGCCTGGTGCGCGAGGATCCCGCGCAGCGCGAGGTCGCGCCGACGCTCGGCTTCGCCATCGTTTTCGGGCTTGCGCTTGAGCGCCGATTGCCAGTTCGCGTAGAGCCAGTTCTCGAGTCCGTAGAGCGCGTCGCGCAGGCGTTCGAGGGCTGGCGCGGCGTCTTCGTTCGAGCGCAACGGATAGCGATCGCCGGGAACGCGTGCGAGCGCGGACTCGAGACCGCGAATACCTTCGTCGAAGGTGCCGTCGAACGACTTCGGTACGTCGTACGAACGGTGGAGCTTGCGCAGCATCCGTCCGACCGACGAGCGCGAGAGCGTCGCGGTCAGTGCCGAGGTCGCCCAGCGCTCGGCCTGGTGGGCTTCGTCGAGCACGGCGAAGTCGTATGGCGGCAGCAGCCCACCGCCCATCGCGAGATCCAGAAAGAAGAGCGCGTGGTTGACGACCACGATATCGGCATACTTGGCTTCATCGCGCTTCTTGAAGAAGAAACACTCGCGGAAGTGCTCGCAGAACTCGCCGACGCAATCGTCGGCATCCGCATCGAGTTGCTCCCACTCATCGGTGGTCGGCGAGAATGGCAGTTCGGAGCGATCGCCGGTGGTGGTACGCGTTCCCCACTCCCAGATACGTTCCATGTTCGCCGAGGAGGCGATCAGCCGCTCGGCGCGGACGCGCTCGAACTTCAGTTTGCAGAGGTAGTGGCTGCGGCCTTTGAGCAACGTCACGCGTGCCGGAATCCCGAGCGCCTTGACGATCTGCGGGATGTCTTTCTGGAAGAGCTGCTCCTGCAAAGCGATCGTACCGGTCGAGAGGACGACCTTCTTCCCGCTCCGCAGCGCCGGAACGAGATACGCGAACGACTTGCCGACGCCGGTGCCGGCCTCGACGATCGTATGCATGCCTTCGAGGAAGCCGCGTTCGATCAACTGCGCCATCTGCACCTGGCCCGGACGCGCCTCGAATCCGGGGAGAATGCGCGCGAGCGCACCGTCCGCCCCGAAGACGGTCTCGATCGTGTCGATCATCGGTAGGTTTGTTGCGGCGGCTCGATCTCCGAGTGCAACTCTTGGCCGGTATTCGCATCGACCACAGTCGCATGCGCGACGCGCGGCGGGAAATAGATCGCGTAGGCAGCTATGAAACCGATGAGCAGTCCCCCGACATGTCCCCAAGCGGAGATGCCCGGCACGGCGAACGTGATGATCAGATTGAGGATCAGGATCCCGACATTTGCGCGGATCAACTGCATTCCCGATGGCCCGAGCTTCAGCCCGATCGCAAATAGTGCGCCGAACAGCCCGAAGATAGCACCGCTCGCTCCGACCGTCACTTCGTTCGGTCCAAAGTACGCAACGGCAAGGCTCGACCCCAACAACGATATCGCGTAGACGATCGCCATCTTCGTCGACCCGGCGATCGCCTCGATGAATCGTCCAAGGACATAGAGCGAGTACATATTGATCGCGATATGCAAGGCAAAGCCGTGCAAGAAGCCCCCGGTGACGAGGCGCCACCACTGGCCGTCGTGGGTGACTAGCGGACCGAAAATCGCACCTACGTCGATCAGCCCCTGAAGGGTGACGTTTCCGGATAGGATACCCGGCCCGAGCCGTACGAACTCGTAGACGAACCCGAGTATGTTGACGGCGATGAGAAAGGCGGTGACCGGCGTCTTAGCGCGCTGCATGCGCCGCCGTGATCATTCGCGCGAGTTCGACCGAGATCGGATGGTCTTTGCCGCCGACCGAGACGGTGATCGGACCACCGAGCGGCGCTTTCGCGGTGATCGCGATAGCGGTGCCGGGGCGCACGCCCATATCGCCGAGATATTTCAGTATCTCGGGAAGCTCTTCGGTGACGCCACTGACGGTCGCGCGAGCGCCGACTTCGAACTGCGTCAACGGCAAGCCGTTGCGGACCGGGTCGCTCAGATCTTTCGGTGGGATCGGCTGGCCGTGTGGACAGGTCTGCGGATCGCCGAGCAGGGCGATCAAGCGCTGCTCCACCTTATCCGAGATCGCGTGTTCGAGCATGCAGGCCTCCGAGTGCACTTCTTCCCAGCCCATGCCGAGCACGTCGGTCAACAAGCGCTCCGCGAGGCGATGCCGGCGCAGCACGCGCACTGCGACCTCGAGCCCCTTTCGCGTCAATTTCACTTCGCCGCGCGCGACCTGTTCCAAATAGCCGTCGGCCGCAAGCTTCTTCAACATGCCGGAGACCGAGGCCGGCGCGACGCCAAGTTCCGCGGCCAAGCCGGATGTGGTGACGCCCGGGCCCTCCCGTTCTAAACGGTAGACGCCTTCGAGATACTCCTCGATCGACTCGGCGAAATGGCTGTGGCCTGACATTACCGCCTTAACTTCGGGGCGGCGCCGAGAGTTCCGCGCGGGCGCGGCCGAGACGCTCGCGGAGCAACAGCTTGCGCGGTTCGTCTGCAAAGCTCGCGTCGATCGCGTTCTCGATGAAGCGCGCGAGGGTCGCTTCGCCCGCGAGCGACGCGACGTAGGCGTATTCGTCCGAGATCGAGGTCCGGAAGAGGCTCGGGTCGTCGGCGTCGACCGTGACCACGCAGCCGGCCGCGTCGAGTTCCAAAATCGGGTGGGGCTTTTCGCGCGGCACGACCCCGGTCAGGAAGTTCGAGGTCGGGCAGACCTCGAGCGCGATCCCGCGATGCGCGAGCAGGTCGAGCACCTTCGGGTCCTCAAG
>JALYSX010000272.1 GCA_030854585.1 Vulcanimicrobiota bacterium | reverse complement strand
GCGTAGTCTCGAAGTACAACGGCGAGACGCAACACGCGATCCAGCGATTGCTCTACGAAAGCCTTGCCCGTCTCGACTTCCTGTGCTTGGGGGAAGACGAGCGGTTGGACGGCACCGTCCACGAGGGAGCCTTCCGCCGCGTGGTCGCGGAACAGCCGATCTATCGGAGAATGCGATGAAATCACTCCTGGAACGCACTAAGGCGTTTTTCGCCATTCTGGGCCCGGGATTGATCACGGGCGCGGCCGACGACGATCCGTCCGGCATATCGACATATTCGGTAGCCGGCGCCACCACCGGGCTCAGCACCCTCTGGCTCGCACTCCTGAGCACGCCGATGATGGCCGTCGTGCAGGGAATGTGCGCGCGTCTCACCTTGGTGACCGGTCGCGAGCTCTCCGCCCTGATGCGCAGCTATCTGCCGACCTGGGTCGCTTATACGCTCGCGATCGCGGTCATCGGAGCCAATACGATAAACATCGGCGCCGACGTCGCCGGAATGGCGGCGGCCGGCGCGTTGTTCGTGCACGTACCAGTCTGGACGCTGGTCGTCGGCTTTGGCGCGCTCACGCTCGCGATGCAGGTCTACCTCTCGTATGCGAAGATGGCGCGCGTCATCAAGTGGCTCACCCTGACGCTCTTCGCATACGTCATCACGGCCTTCATCGTGCATGCGAATTGGCTCGACGTTTTCAAGCACCTGGTCGTCCCCGAAGTTCGCTTCAACGCGAGTTGGTTCGCGGTCGCGGTCGGGTTGCTGGGAACGACCATCACGCCATACCTGTTCTTCTGGCAGTCGGCGCTCGAACTGGAAGAGGCCAAGGAGCGCGGAGAGACGACCGTCAAGCAACGGCGCGGCACGGACGAGCACCAACTCGCCGACGCGCACGCCGATGTAAACGCAGGTATGATCTTTTCAAACGTGGTCGCGGTCTTCATCATCGTGACGACGGCGGTGATGCTCGGAGGCCACGGCGGGCACATCGCCTCCGCGCAGGATGCGGCGGAGGCGCTTCGTCCGCTTGCCGGCAACTTCGCCTACGCGCTCTTCGCCCTCGGCATGGTCGGTACGGGCCTCCTCGCCATTCCGGCCTTGAGCGGCTCCTCGGCGTACCTCGCGGCCGGAACGTTTCAATTCCGCGAGGGGCTGGACAAGAGGCCACGGGCCGCGCGGAAGTTCTATGCGGTGTTGGTCGGTGGGGTGGTCGTCGGGGTCGGACTGACCTTCCTCGGTATCAATCCGATCGACGCGCTCTTCTGGTCGGCAATCGTCAACGGCATAGCCGCGGTACCGCTGATCGCCGCCATCGTCTGGCTCGCCTCGAATCGAAAGATCATGGGCAAATGGGTCAGCTCGCCGCTCGCCCGCGTCTGGGGGTGGTTCTGCGTCGCTATTATGGGAGTCGCAGCTGTGGCTTTTGCCGTGACCTCGTTTCACAAGTAGGGACGCGTCGCTTTCGGGCCTAACCCAAGCCTCCCAGCATGGGTCGCAATATTCTCGTCATCGGTTCCGGGCCGATCGTCATCGGACAGGCCGCGGAGTTCGATTACGCGGGCGTTCAAGCGTGTCGCGCGCTGCGGGAGGAAGGCCACCGGGTCGTCCTCGTCAACTCGAATCCCGCGACCATCATGACTGACCCCCAAGTCGCAGATGCCGTCTACTTGGAACCGCTGACGGTCGCTTCGCTCGAGCAGATCATCGCTCGCGAACGGCCCGACGCGCTCTTGCCGACGCTCGGCGGTCAGACCGGCCTCAACCTCGCGGTCGAACTCGACGACGCCGGCGTGCTGAAGAAGCACGGCGTCGAACTGCTCGGCACGCCGGTCCGTACGATCAAGCTCGCGGAAGACCGCGAACTCTTCAAGGCCAAGATGATCGAGATCGGCGAACCGGTCGCGGACAGCGTCATCGCGACGGAGCTCTCGCAAGGGTTGGCGTTCGCCGAACGGGTCGGCTATCCGCTGGTCGTGCGCCCGGCCTACACGCTCGGTGGGACCGGCGGCGGAATCGTCTACAACGAAGGACAGATGCGCGAGACGCTGGATGCGGGACTGAACGCCTCGCTGATCGGCCAAGTACTGCTCGAGACCTCGCTACTCGGATGGAAAGAGGTCGAGTACGAAGTCCTGCGCGACGGCGCGAACAACTGCATCATCGTCTGCAACATGGAGAACATCGATCCGGTCGGCGTTCACACCGGCGACTCGATCGTGGTCGCGCCTTCGCAGACCCTCTCCGATCGCGAATACCAGATGCTCCGGACCTCGTCGCTCAACGTGATCCGCGCGCTCGAAGTGCAGGGCGGCTGCAACATCCAGTTCGCGCTCCATCCGACCTCGAGCGAGTACGCGATCATCGAGGTCAACCCGCGCGTCTCGCGTTCGTCCGCGCTCGCCTCGAAAGCGACCGGCTATCCGATCGCCAAGATCTCGACGCGCATCGCGCTCGGCCAGACCCTCGATACGATCCCGAATCCGGTGACGGGCGTTACCATGGCTGCCTACGAACCGACGCTCGACTACGTGGTCGTGAAGATCCCGCGTTGGCCGTTCGACAAGTTCCCGCTCGCGGATACGACGCTCGGAACGCAGATGAAGTCCACCGGCGAAGCGATGGGCATCGGTCGAACGTTCGCCGCCTCGTTGATGAAAGCGCTGCGCGGCCTCGATCTAAAACGCGAGACCCTGACGGGCGGCGCTTACGAAGAATGGAGTGAGGGCGAACTCGAGGGCGTCGTCGTGAATCCGACGCACGAACGTCTGGCCGCCGTGTGCGAGTTGCTGCGTCGCCGGACGCGGAGCGCCATCGACGGTATCGCGACGAGCTCCGGCATCGACCGGTGGTGGCTTGACGAACTCGCCGATCTGGTCGAACTCGAAGAGGCGTTGCGCGCCGGAACCGATCGCGTCGCGGCAGCCTACGAAGCCGGCTACTCCAAGGCCGCCATCGAGAGTCTGACGGGCGTCGTCACACCCGGGCAAGCGCTCCCGGCCTTTCGCATGGTCGATACCGCCGCCGCCGAGTTTCCCGCCAAGTCGCCGTACTACTATCTCTCGCGGGGAGAGGCCGACGAGATGCGGCCGACGCCGAAGCAGGCCGTCGTCGTAGTCGGAAGCGGTCCGATCCGCATCGGCCAGGGC
>JALYSX010000244.1 GCA_030854585.1 Vulcanimicrobiota bacterium | reverse complement strand
CTGCTCGAGCTTGAGAATGCGCCCTTCGATGAACGCCTGCTCTTGCTTGGCATCTTCGTACTCGGCGTTTTCGCTCAAGTCGCCATACTCTTTGGCCTGACGAATGCGATCGTTCACCTCTTTGCGGTGGACGGTCTTCAGTTCATCCAACTCGTTTTGGAGCTTTTCCAGACCCTCGGGGGTCAGGACGATCTCTTTGATCTCGTTCAAACGAAGGGTCCTCGATAAGCGGATTTTTCGGACGTTAAAACGTCGCACGACGCCACGCGTAGCAACGGCGCCCCAAGGCGCCAGGGCGGGACGTTCGGGGGGTCGGGTTCTAGCCCTCCTGGTTGGACGGGGCCATGTGGCGCGCCCGCCATAGTGCGAAGGGGATACCCAGAAAAATGCCCCCCAAAGCATAGACCTTCGGAACGAGGTCTTCGAAGGCGACCGTCCCGGTCAGGACGGCGAGTAGAGCTAGCGCCCCGGCGGCGGGGACCCACACGGATGCCACCGCGTTCTCGCCCGAGCCCCAGAACCGGCGCATGCACGCCGCCGCGCTGAAGACGAAGAGCAGCCCGAGGAAGACCGAGCTGATATTGACGACCAGGGTCAGTTGGTCGTTGGCCGCCTTGAAGAGCCCGATACCGACTTGGCAGACGGTCGCGAGAACCGCAATCGTTACCAGCGAGATCAGCGGCTCCGAGCGTTCGTCGAGACGGCCGAGGGCGCGCGGCAACACCCCGTCGCGCCCCATCGCGTAGACCGACCGGGAGAGGTAGAGAATGGTCGTCCAGAGGGTCGAGCAGGTCGATACCAGCACCGTCACCACGATCGCCCAGCGCCAGGCGCCGCCGCCCAACAGATCGCCGACATAGGCCAGCACGTCGTCCTGATTCGCCGCAAAGCCGGCCGGAGTTCCGAGGTGCAGATAGCTGATCATCGCCAGCATCAGGAACGCGGTGGTGAGCAGCAGCCCGGTGATCCCGCCGCGTCCGATCGAACGGGTGTCGCCCGCGATCTCTTCTCCGGTCGAGGCCGAGACCTCCCAGCCGTCCGTCATCCAGATACCGAGCGTCATCGCGTTGACGAAGCCGAAGAGCGAGAGCGGAATCACGGCGGCCGGTAGATGAGGCCCGTTCGCGACTGCGAGATGCGCGGGGTGCACGATCCAGGCCGCGACCGCCGAGGCGGCCATCACCAGCAGCTCGACGCCGAGCGCGACCGCGGTGACCATCGCGGTCGGACGGATTCCGACGTAGAGCAGGATCGAGCTCCCCACGATCCAGACCGCCCCCACGAGCGCCTGCCAGCGCAGGTCATCGGCATGCGCGGGCGCCAGCAGTTCGAGCGTATAGATGCCGGCCGGAAGCGCGATCGACATCGTCGCGAAGAAGTTCGAAAGCAGCAAGAGCCACGCACCGTACGCCCCGACGCGCGCTCCGAAGGCCTCCCGGATCCAGGTGTATGACGAGCCCGCGTTCGGCGAGACCCGCGAGAGTTGCGCGAACGCGACCGCCATGCAGAGCATGATCGCCGCAAGCGCAAGCAACGCCAGCGGCGCACCCGTCCCCGCCGCGACCACCATCGGCCCCATGGTCGCCGCGATCGAGTACGCCGGCCCCATCGAGGCCGACGAAAGCACGGAAATATCGAACAGCCGCAAAACCCGAGGCAGTTCGCGCGGGTTATGCGCGGTAACGTGAGTCATCAGATCTCGTTTTTCGCTCCGGAGGAGCGCATCCTCGCTTCAAGCGGGAATGCGGAGATGCGTTATATTCCCGAGGTCTACGCACCCGAGGAGCGCGCGCGTCTGTTCGTGCTGCTACGCGAGACGATCGCGTGGGACGCGACCAAGATGTGGATGTACGACCACGAGGTCACGGTGCCGCGGCTGACCGCGTGGTACGGCGTGGGCGATCCGATGCCGCTCGAGATCGAAGCGATGCGGGAGCGCATGTGCAAGCGCTTCGGCGCGCCGTTCAACGCGGTCGGCCTGAACCTGTACCGAAACGAGCGCGACAGCGTGGCGTGGCATTCGGACAAGAACGAACACCTGATCGCGAACCCGAGCGTCGCGGTACTCTCGCTTGGCGCACCACGCGAAATGCAGATCCGCCAGAAATCGCCGCCACGCCACACCGTCTCGGTCTCGCTCGAAGAGGGCAGCGTGCTGATGATGCGCGGCGCCGCACAGGAACACTTCGAACACTGTGTCCACAAATCACAGGCGCCCATCGAAGGGCGGATCAGCGTAGTGTTCAGAACGAAAGTTGACGATACGGCGGATAAGTAGTAGACCAAAGTTCCTTTTCATCAGGAACCGGCTCGATTCGTCGAGTTACCCCTGGAGCGGCACAACGCCGCTCTTTTTTTACGCGAAAGAATTGTCACAGACGACGCTTGGTGGGATTGAGCGAACGGAAGCGCTCGTAGCTCAACTGAATAGAGCCGGTCTAGTTCAGTTCGACGACGCGGGGATGGAGGTGCAACTCGTGGAGGACACGTTCGTAGTCTTCGGGTTTGACGTCGTTCCAGGTCTTGCCGAGCAGGGCGAGGAGTGCGGCTTCGATCACGTTGGTGCCGAACGAGCGGCCTTCGAAGTCGGGCGTGGTCGTGATCAGCTTGGCGATGCCGCGCGAGCGAAGCTCTTCGACGTTGGTCGCGGTAACGGTGTTCGTGAGAACGATCTTGCCGTCGAGGCGGTCCGGCATGAACTGACGCATGAAGTGGAAGTCGCCGGCGATGATGTCGGCCTCTTCGTAGTACTGCGGGTATTTCGGTTCGGGCGGCTTGTCTTGTTTCTTGCCGGTCGGATAGAAGAACTGGAACGGCAACTTGCACGCATCCGGCAGATATTTTTCGGCCATCTGCTCGAACTCTTTGAGACCGCGGACCGGCTTGTCGAGATCGAGCGCGAAGATGAAGTCGCCGAAGAGCACGTCGGCGCCCGCGTCGACCAGCGCTTGCGCGAGACCGAAACGATCGAGCGCGCTGACCATCAGGACGTGCTTGCCGCGCAGCTCCATGCCGAGGTCGTCTTGCATGAAGCGGACGGCTTCGCGTTCGAGCGTGTTCTTCAAGCCGCTACCATCGACGACCGGCGTGACCTTTGCCGCCTCGAGCAGGCGCACGCCGTCGCGAAGCGCGTAGCGATGCGTGCCGGCGTAGAGGTAGACGTCGATGCCGCCCAGACCGATCGCATCGACGTGCCCGTCGAGTTCTTTGACCTTCGCGATCGCGGCATCCAGTTTGCCATCCATCCCGATCCTCGAGATGTCGAACTCCTCGCCGAGCAGCGTGGTCACCGCACGGTGGTCGCGCGTTGAGGACCCTAGGGAGACCGAGACGACCTTTTTCATACGGCGATCTTTCTACGGGCGGCTGCGGCGGCTCGGCGGGCGTCGAGTTCGTCTTCGCCGATGGCGGCGTCGAAGGCGCGCATGCCGGCGAGTTTGAAGCCGCAGCGATCGGCCATCTGCTCCATCTCGATCACTTTCTCGAGCTCGATGCCGCGACCGAGGGTGAATGGTTCGCAGCGGCCTTCGAGCGCGAGCACCATCGTCTCGCTCATGCAGGCGAGAGCGGTGCGGGGCGGGAGGTTAAGGTCGAACTCTTCACCGGGCTGACGCATGCGCTCGAGGCGCGGGGCGCCCGGCAT
>JALYSX010000237.1 GCA_030854585.1 Vulcanimicrobiota bacterium | reverse complement strand
GTGTTGTACTGGCTCTGCGCCTGCACGTAGGCCGAGCGCGAGACCTCCAACTGTTGTTGCGAGACGTAACCCTGCTTGAAGAGCGATTGGTTCTGGTCGTACTGCAACTTCGCGTTGTCGAGCGCAGCCTTTGCGGTCAACAGCGTCGAGGCGTTGGACTGACGCGCGATCGGAAGGCCGGCCTGCGCTCCGCGCGCCGATGCGGCGGCCTGCGCGGCGCTGCTCTCGGCGGCCGAGAGTTGCGCGCTCAAAGTCGAGGGATCGATCTGCGCGAGCAGTTGGCCGGCGCTCACGTGGTCGCCCACGTTGACGGAGACCGACGAGATCGGTCCGGCCTGCTGAAACGAAAGCGTCGATTCTTCGAGTGGGGCGATCTGGCCGTCGAGCGTGACGAACGTCGCGATCGTCTGCTGCCGGGCACGGGCGACGTCGACGTTGAGCGCCGTCGGCGGTTTCCCGCCCCCTTTGCCCCCGCCGCACCCGGTGAGCGCGAGGCTCGCTGCGAGCGCACATGCGACCGCTAAGCGTTGATACTGCATGAATCTCCTTAGTCGTAGGCGACGCTGTTCGTCCATATGTACGGCGCTCGCTCCGGTTTGTGTCACTATACAGGACTGAACCTGTGAAGGCACTGATTGGGATGCGCCGTAATCACAACTGGCAATGACCGCGAAACTCGACATCGGGCGTTCCCACAGCCTCCAGAGCCGGGTCGAGGAGTGGATGACCGCAGAGAAGGCCGGCAATCCGGGGGTCGAGGCCCTCTCGACACCCCAGCTCGTCCAACTCGTCGAGCAGGCCGCGATCGCGTGCATCGAGCCCTCCCTTGAGGCCGATCAGATCTCGCTCGGGACGCACATCGACCTCGAGTTCCACAAGCCGGTCCCGGTCGGGTTCATCGTCCGGACCGAGGTCGAGGTGGTCCTCGTCGACGGCCCTCGGATCAGCTTTGCCTTCCAGGTCTTCGACGAGAGCGAACCGGTCGCCGATGGCACCCACGAGCGATACGTCATCGAAAAGACCAAATTCCTCGCAAAACTTGAAGAAAAGCTCGTTTGACCCTACCTTAAGACGTAGCGGGTTCCCCTGGGTGTGGGGTACCCTCAACGGAGCACCGTTCCGGGGCCTTTTACCCGGCAAACTGCAGGGGGGCCAAGTAAGCCCCCTGAAGAGATTAAAAAGGATTGTTTTTGGGTACCCCAGCCACGAACCGCGATAGGCGGTCAGTTGGTTGGGAGTCGGGTCTAGAGCCGGACGCCCGAGGCAACACTGGTCTCAACCTTACTTAGGAGGAAACTTTGAAGCGAATGAGCACCGGAGTCCTCGCCGTGCTAATTGCGGCCGGCCTCGGACTCAATGCTATCGCCGCGCCGGCAAACCACGCTGCTGTTGGAAACCTTGGAATCAACACAGTGGCGCAAGCCGACGCGATGACTGCGACACCCCCGGCGAATTTTGGATCCCCGCCGTCGGGACAGATTCCGATCCTCTATAACGACCATCACGTCTACAGCAAGCCGGACAAGCTCAAAGCGGGCCGTGTCTTGGCTGCTCTCGTCCGTGGCGGCACCATCCTCATTCCCCTGCGCTCGATGTTCGAGCAAATGGGAGCGACGGTGGCGTACGACGCATCGAGCAAGACTGTTGATGTCTCCAAAGCGGGCGCCGACGTCAAAGTGACGGTTGGTAAGTCCGAAGTCGTGATCAATGGCGAATCGCGTCCCTTGGACGTGCCGCCGGAAATCTACCAGGGCACCGTCGTCGTCCCCGTCCGAGTGATCTCGGAAGGCATGGGCGCCTACGTTCTCTGGGTCTCGGAGAAGCATCTCGTCGTTGTGCGGTATTTGCCGCCGACGCCGCCGCCCGCCGCGACGCCGACTCCGGTCGTGGTCCCGCCGACCCCGACCCCGATGCCCGTTGCCACCCCGTACAAGGATCTCTTCATCGCCGGTGATTACCTAATCTCGCCGCGCGTCTATGACGAGTTCAGCCCGGGCAACACCGGCAATAACAACAGTGGCGGTTTCTCGTATGCACTGCGCGGAGGCTTTGAATTCAACGCCGCCGGCCTGCCGTGGATGCTTGAAGGCGACTACCGTCAGATGAACTACCCGCACAACCAGATCGTCCCGACTCCGGGCGGACCCTTGCCCATCTCGCCGTGCCCGGTGCCTGGGGATCAGGCTTGCGTCACCGTCATCGGTGGCGGCGGCCAGACCTTCGTACCGGCGTTTACGGTGCGTGACTACGACTTCGACACCCGCTTCGGGTTGAAGGTCGCGGATCCGCGTATCTACATCGGCGTCGGTTACATGTTCCGCGGGAACAATGCAGGCTACCCCAGGCGTTCCGGCTTCGGATTCGGCGTTGAAAAACTCGCCGACCTCAATCAGCCGTTCTCGCTCTACGGTAGCGTGTGGTACTACCCTGGTGTTAAGGGCAACTTCACGGATCCGGCTGGACACGTGTTCGACCTGTCGTACAACACCATGAAGTACCAGCTTGGCGGAACGTTCACGTTCGGTCCGCAGACGCCGATCTTCCTCGACTTCGGCTACCTCGGATCGACCGACAAGAACAAGAGCAACGCACCGTCGGATCGCAGCCAAAACGCTGCCTACGTCGGCCTGGGACTCAAGTTCTAGTCGATACTTCTCTCACTCGTAAGTGAAAGACCGGGCCCTCGCCGAAAGGCGTGGGCTCTTTCTTTTCTCCCGCCCGTGCTGGCGTGGCGATGTTGGCTTGATTGGGAGAGGCGACATTGCGGCTGCGGGACGTTCGCTCCGCGCATCCTGCGCTCCACTCACTCGACTCGCTGAACGAGAGTACGCAGTAAGGAAGAATCACATCCTGTGATGCTCGTTCATAGAGACGCCCTCCGCCACAACGTCGCCTCCCCCAACCAAGCCGAGCAATCGTGGGGAGCCGGCCTGCGCAAAGGACTCGCTGGTGTGTGAAAGTCTTCTTCTTATGACGTTCTTCTTCGTCGGGCTTCCTCGGGGAATCGGGAAAGTGAAGAGGGCGCCTTGATCGGTTGATCGGGCGCCCTTTCGGTTTGGCTGTTCGGCGACTACGGCGTCGGCGTCGGCGTCGGACCGGGAACCGGCGTTGCCGTCGGACCGGGAACCGGCGTTGCCGGGGCTGCGGTCGCCGGGACCGGGGTGGCGTTTGCCGGTAGGGGCGGCGCCAACGTCGGCGTAGCGGTTGGGATCGGAGTGGGGCTCGGCGTTGGAGTCGGTTGGATGCAGGGTTGCTGGATGATGCTCAGCTTCGGGCGATTCGGGGCCGGGGTGGGCGATGGCTCGAGGCTCGGAAGCGCGGAAGGGACGACGACGCCCGGAGGGATTGGGGTGGAGCAGGGGAGCGCGTCGGCGAGGACGTGCTGGGTGAAGCCGATCGCGATGTCTTTCTTGATCTGCTTTCCGAAGAATGTGTCTGGGAATTTTTGCACGATCAGGTGCATATAGTCCCAGGCTTTGTCTTGGTATTGCTGGGTGTAGATCTTTTTGAACGTCTGTATCCCCAGGAAGAACGAACGCGCGAGGTCCGGATCGTTCGGGTATTTGGCCATCCACGCTCGGAGCGCGTCGTCGGCGAAGTTCACTTTCGTGATGATACTCTGGTCGACGGTGTACGCGCCCGAACTGATCGCTTCGTCCCGGAACGTGTTGTTTATGCCGAGATAGCTCAGCTTCATCTTGCCGAAGTACTCGTCACCTGGGGCCGATGCGTTGAACTTATGGCACCGTTCACGCTGAAACTTGCTGGCCTTCGCCGCGCATGGGTCCTTCGACGCGGCGGCCTTCGCCGCGTCAGCAGCTCCCACGCCGCTTGGGCCCATCAGACCGGCGGCGATGGCCGCGATCGCGAGTGTCGCAAACGTTCGTTTCATGCGTGCCTCGTATTGGGCACGCACGGCTCGTTACCTGGCGTGCCCGAAGGAGTGGAACTGTACAAGCGCGAGGGTCTCGCGTTGATGCGCGGTCGCGGACGGCATGAGCGAATAGAGGCTTGCCAGCCTCCACCAATAGTGCGAGAGCCAGGGATCGGCCGGATACTTCCGGCTCCAATCGTACATCGCGTCCTGGGTGCGTTGCGCGTCGCCCAGGAGCACGCTCGGGCGCACACCGCGTCGCGCGCGGTAGGTGCCTTCCCGAAGCCGGTTGTTGATTTCGAGAATCGACATCTTCGAGCGCCCGAAATACTCGTCGGCCGGGGCCATCCGGTAGCGAGCGAGCGCCGCCGCAAAACAGGAAGCCAAGAGGGCCGCACAGAGAAGTCCGCAGAGCATGACACGTACACTCACGGTCGCTGCCGTCCAGCTCCCCGCCCACGATCGTGAAGCGTTCGAAGACGTTTGGCCCGAGGTCCGGGCACGCGTACGAGATGCGGCTGCCAATGATGCAAACATAGTGGTGCTCCCCGAAGGAACGATTCCAGCCTATGTACTTGGCGAGCGTCCGCTCGATGTCGAGCAAATCGATCGCGCCGTCACCCAACTTCGCGACGATGCCCGCAAGCTCCGCGTGCTCGTCGTCTGTGGACTCGGCCGGACGCACGCTTCCTTTCAATACAATAGCGCGATCGTCGTGGATGTGGACGGCGAGGTCGCCGGTTACGCCGACAAAGCGTTCCTTTGGCACTTCGACCGTCGCTGGTTCGCGCCGGCCGATTCGATCGCGCCGATCCGCACCTCGCTCGGTATGCTCGGTGCATTGGTCTGCGCAGACGGGAGGCTCCCGACGATCGCGCGCGCGTTGGTCGATGCCGGCGCCGAGTTACTGGTCATGCCGACCGCTTGGGTGACCAGCGGACGCAACCCGGACGTGCTCGAAAATATCCAAGCCGACTTGCTGGCGCGCGTGCGCGCGCGCGAGAACGGCGTGCCGTTCGTGGCCGCCAACAAGAGCGGCATCGAGCGCGGCTGCGTTGCCTACTGCGGGAAGAGCCAGATCGTCTCCGCGTCCGGCGAGATGCTTGCGCTCGCGCCCGAACGTCATCCGGCGATGATCGCGGCCAGCGTCGAACTCGGCGCGACGCACGCCACGCGCGTCTCGATTCCTTCGCAGCCACAACGCGCCGAGCCGCCGATCGTCGCGCGTATCGGGCTTTCGATGTCCGACGACGACGAAGCTGCAGCGGCACTTGCAACGCTCGAAGCGGCGTATCTGATCGCGCCGGACGCACTCGCGCGCATCGATGCAATCGATCGCACGATTCCGACC
>JALYSX010000233.1 GCA_030854585.1 Vulcanimicrobiota bacterium | reverse complement strand
GCGATGCATCCGCGCCGACCACGGCGAGTTGGATCTGATGCGAGACCGGGTTGATCCCGGCATTCCGCAAGAGCGGCTGGGTGAGACCGAGCTGGAACGAACTCGGGTAGGTCGGATAGAACGCGTTGATGGTGGTGTTGTCGTCGACCCGGCCACTGCTGACGCTCGCGCTGTACTGCTGACCGCCCGGCGTGATACCCGAGACACCGCTCTGAACGGTCTGGCGGTTCTGCACGATCGCGCCGAAGTTCGGACCCGCGAAGAACGCGTTCTGGGGCGCCTGCGAGAGATGCGTGACCGACGGCTCGAGCATGAAGTTCACGTCGTACGCGCCCTTCGCTTCGGCGATCTGGTAACTCGCGATACGGGCGTTCGCGGCCGAGACCGAAAGGTCCGGATTCTTGAGCAACGCCATCCCGATCGCGTCTTGCAGCGTGATGCCGACGAACGGCTGCGAGGTGATCCCGACGAGCTCAGGCGGACTGGGCGCGCTTTCCGCTGCGACGTAGCCCGGCGCGACGATCGGCACGGCCGGCATCACTGGCGACGGCGACGGTTTCGGAACGACGGCGCGGCCGTGAGACGGTGCGCCGACGGCGGGCAGAACCGACGTTGCGAGCAGCGTCGCTATGAAGACTGAAGCGGTAAGACGATGTGACACGAGGGTCTCCTATTCGACCGGTAGCGGCGCGCCGTGCATCTTCGGCCGCTTCATCAAGAGCACCAACGGCGCGAGCAGGATCGAGATGACTGCGACCCAGCGCGAGGTGTCGGCAAACGATTGGACCGCCGCCTGCGAGGCGACGAGATTCCCGAGGTTGCTGAGGGCGGTATCTCGGCCACCCGGCGGACCACCGGCCGCGCCGGAGGTCATGTAGGCGGTTACCGCGGGTTGCGCGTTGGTGGTCGATGCTGCAAGCTCGCCCTGATGCGCGCTGATCCCGCGGATCAGGAACGTGATCAGCACGGCGGTCGCGACGCTTCCGCCGATCTGGCGCGAGAGATTGAAGAAGGCGCTCGCGGCCGGGACTTCCTTGGTCGGCAGACCGCCGAGCACGGCGAGCGAGAGCGGAACGAAGATCTGCGAGAGTCCGATACCGCTGATCACCAGCGGCCAGATGAACGCAGAGAAGTCCGAGTTCGAGGTGGTGACGTCGGCGAGCATCCAGTTCGAGATGCCGAGCAAGATGAACCCGATCGCCGTCGAGGCGCGTGGATCGATCTTGCCGGACTGTGCGAGAATCGCCGTTGCCGGAGTGAAGAGCATGATCGCAAGTGCGCGTACCAGCATGGTCTGCCCGGACATCGTGGCGGTGAAGCCGAGCGAGCCTTGCAGATACTGGGGAAGCACGAAGACCGAGCCGTAGAGACTGACCCCGAGCACCATGCCGAGGATACTTCCCGCCGCGACCTCACGGAAGCGGAGCACGTGCAGATCCACCACCGGGATCTTGGAGCGAAGCGTCCACCATACGAAGCCGATCAGGGATGCGGCCGAAACGAACGTCAGCAATCGGATGTTCCCGTCGTCGAACCAGTCGTAGGTCTGCCCTTGATCGAGCACGTACTGCATCGCGCCGAGCCCGATCGCGAGCAGGGCGAGACCGGACCAGTCGAGTTTTCGGAAGGTCGGCTTTTCGATGTTGCGCAAGTAATTCCAGACCAGGATCGCCGACGCGATGCCGACCGGGATGTTCACGAAGAACGCCCAGCGCCAGGTCAGGTTGTCGGTCATCCAGCCGCCGAGCAGAGGGCCGATCGCGGGCCCGACGATCACGCCCATCGCGAAGATGCCCATGGCCGTGCCCTGTTGATCCGCAGGAAACGTATCCCGCAGGATCGCTTGCGCGGTCGAGATCAGGCCGCCGCCGCCGAGGCCCTGGACGATCCGCCAGAACACCAACGCGCCGAACGAGCCGGCGAAGCCGCACATCAGCGAGGCGATCGTGAAGATGATGACCGACGCGAAGAAGTATTCGCGTCGTCCGAAGCGCGCGGCCAGCCACGGCGTGAGGGGGATCACTACGACGTTCGCGACGATGTAGCCGGTCACGATCCAGGCTCCTTGATCGACCGCTACGCCGAAGTTGCCCTGGATGTTCGGCAGCGCGACGTTGACGATGGTCGTGTCGACGATCTCGAGCAAGGTCGCCGTGATGACCGCAATGGTCACGAGGACCCTACGCAGGCCGTATTCGATACCTGCGAACTGTTGCACGGACGACGTCACGGGCTTAGCGGACCTTCACCGAGGCTTCGACGCTCATGCCCGGGCGCATCGGATACTTGGTCGCGTCGTACGACGAGTCGAAGACGATCTTGACCGGAATGCGTTGGGTGACCTTGACGAAGTTGCCGGTCGAGTTCTGCGCCGGAACGAGCGCGTAGGTGCCTTGCGAAGCCGGATTGATGGATGCGAGCGTACCCGTGAACTTGACGCCCTTGTACGCATCCACGCTTAGGTCGACTTGTTGGCCGACCTTCATGACGCCGATCTGCGTCTCTTTGAAGTTGGCCGTGACGAATATCTTGTTCGGGATGATCGTGAGCAACGGCACGCCGGGGCTGACGGTCTGTCCGAGCTCGACGCTCTTCTCCCCGACGTAACCGTCGATCGGGGAATAGATCTTGGTGTAGCCGAGCGTTTGTTTGACGAGTTCGAGTTGCGCCTTGGCGCCTTCGACCTGGCTCGGGTCGTTGCTCTGCGCGAGCCGACCCTCCGCCGTCGTTACGCCGCCCTGCGCCGCTCCGACGCGAGACTGCGAGGCGGTGACGTTGGCGTCGGCGACGCCGACCTGGTACTGCGCGCCGCGCAATTGCGCGGCGGCAGCGGCCGCTTG
>JALYSX010000202.1 GCA_030854585.1 Vulcanimicrobiota bacterium | reverse complement strand
GCTCCGAGCGGCATCCCCGGATGCCCGGAGTTCGCCTGGTTTACCGCATCGACGCTGAGAAAGCGGATGGCGTTGATGCGTTGCTCGTCGGCAGGCGTATTCGGCACGAAAAATCCTCATAGAATAGATAAGGGAGAGGGGGCCGCGAAACGTCGGAACCTGCCCTTTCCTCGGGGGGACCTTCATTTCTTACCCAGGAGTTAACCATAACTTGGCTTGGTCGATTGGCGGACGCCGGAAGCAAGCTGTCGAAGCGCGCCGCCATGAACCACGATGCGATGGCTCTTGCGATCGGCGAGCTGGTGGAGGCCCCATCCCGGGTGGCCGGCCCTACCGGCGAGGTGATCGACGAGGTCATGGAACTGCTCGACACCGGCGCGGTCCGAGTCGCCGAGCCGAACCTCGACGGGTCGTGGACTACGAACGCCTGGATCAAACAGGCGATCCTGCTCTATTTCCGGCGCCGCGACGTCGAGTGGATCGGCGACCCCATGGGCGCGACCCCGGCCTATTACGACAAACTCCCGATCAAGCGGAACTATGAAGCGCTGGGCGTCCGGTGCGTTCCGCCCGGCGTCGCCCGGTTCGGTTCGTTCCTGGCTCGCAACGTGATCTTGATGCCCGGCTACGTGAACATCGGCGCCTACGTCGACGAGGGCACCATGATCGACACGTGGGCGACGGTCGGCTCCTGCGCGCAGATCGGCAAGCGCGTGCACCTTTCGGGCGGAGTCGGAATCGGTGGCGTTCTCGAGCCCGCGCAGGCCGCGCCGGTCATCGTGGAAGACGATGCATTCATCGGCTCGCGCTGCATCGTCGTCGAAGGCGTCCACGTGGAGCGCGAAGCCGTGCTCGGTGCGGGCGTCGTGTTGACCGCTTCCACGCCGATCATCGACGTGCGCGGAGCTACCCCGCTCCGGACGAAGGGCTGCATTCCGGCGCGCTCGATCGTGATCCCGGGCACGATTCCAAAGCAGTTCCCGGCCGGCGAGTACGCCGTGCCGTGCGCGTTGATCATCGGCGAGCGGAGCAGCGCGACCGATCGTAAGACCTCGCTCACCGAGGCACTCCGCGACTTCGGCGTCTCCGTCTAGAGTGAACCCGCGCGTTCTGGGCATTCCCGGATCGCTGATCCGGCAGATCGCCACGAAGCGACGGCCCGATTCGATCGATCTCGGCTTGGGCGAGCCGACCGTGATGCCGACGATGGCCTACCTGGATGCGGCTATGGAGGACGTGCGTGCGCGTGGTCTGCGCTACTCGCAGACCGCCGGTGAACCCGAACTGCGCGCCGCGGTCGCCGCGCACTACGCGTATCCCGGTATGGATCGCGCCGAGAACGTCTGCATCACGACCGGTTCGCAAGAAGCCATGTATGCGGTCCTCAGGACCCTGCTGGATCCGGCGAAAGACGAATTGCTCGTCGTCGAACCCGCCTTCCCATCGTATCTGAAGATGGCGATGCTCGAAGGCGTTGCGGTTCGCACGGTTGCGATGCGCGCAGTGGACGACTTCGCTTTCGACGCCGAGCGCATCGTCGCCGCGATCGGGGAGCGGACGCGCGCGATCGTGATCTGCTCGCCCTGCAACCCGACCGCGCGCGTGCTGCGTGAAGAAGAGGCGCGTAAATTGGTGGCGGCGCTCGAACGGCGCGGCGGCGAATCGGTCTGGCTGATCCACGACGAGATCTATCGCGAGCAGACGTTCGTCGAGGACGCAAGCGAGCTCGCGCGCATCTATCCGCATACGATCGTGACCAACTCGCTGAGCAAGAGCAACGCGCTCACGGGTCTACGGATCGGCTGGTTCGTCGGGCCGACGGCGCTCGTGGAGCAGGCTACAAAGACGCACGCCTGGGCGGTCTCGTGCGCGGACACGTTCGGCCAGCACGTCGCGCGCCACATCTTCGCCGATCCGAACGGCATTCGCGAACACGCCGCCTGGTATGCGGAGCACGGTGCCGCCGTCGTCGGCGCGCTCCGCGCGAGCGGACTGCACTTCGCGCCGATCGACGGTTCGTTCTACGCGAGCGTCCGTCTCCCAGAGGGTCGCAGTTCGCACGACGCCGCCATCGCGTTGATCGAGCGCGAAAACGTCCTCACGATTCCGGGCAGCGCCTTCGGCGCATCCTTCGAAGGTTGGCTGCGACTGAGTTGGGTCGCCCCGATCGAGACCGTCCGCACCGGCATCGAACGGATAGCCGCGTTCTGCGGAAGAGCGCCCTAACGGTTGGTCTATCCGATCCAGACGGTTTGGATGTTGACGAACTCGCGGATGCCGAAGGCGGCGAGTTCGCGGCCGTAGCCGCTGCGTTTGACGCCGCCGAACGGGACGCGCGGATCGCTTGCGACCACCGCGTTGACGAAGGCGCAGCCGCACTCGAGGCGTGCGGCAAGACGTTCGCCCGCCCCGACGTCGGCCGTCCAGACGGAGCCACCCAAGCCGAACGTGCTCGCGTTGGCGAGTTC
Organism: Vulcanimicrobiota bacterium; assembly: GCA_030854585.1. Lineage (GTDB taxonomy): Bacteria > Vulcanimicrobiota > Vulcanimicrobiia > Vulcanimicrobiales > Vulcanimicrobiaceae > JALYSX01. The sequence continues at coordinate 1,660 of JALYSX010000202.1, read as the reverse complement.
GATCGCGTGATCGTCATCGCGCGCGCGGATGACGGCGGCGGCCGGTCCGAATACCTCTTCGTCGAACATGCGCATGCCGGGGACGACGTCGGCGACGATGGTCGCATCGTAGAAGTAGCCCGCTCCGCCGCGCGCAGTTCCGCCGAGCACGAGGCGGGCGCCGGCGTCGATGCTCGCGCGGACCTGCGCGTGCATCGTGTCGCGCAGATCTCCGCGCGCGACCGGACCGAGTCCGGTGCTCTCTGCAGCCGGATCGCCGACGACGAGCGCGCTTGCGTTCGTCGCGAATCGTTCGACGAACGCATCGTAGGCGGCATCCACGACGATGAACCGTTTGCCGGCGATGCACGACTGGCCGTTGTTCTGAAACCGCGCCGTAACGGCTGACTTTGCGGTCGCATCGAGATCTGCGTCCGCGCGGACGATGAACGCGTCCGAGCCGCCGAGTTCGAGCACGCTCGGCTTGAGCGCGGCTCCGGCCGCACTGCCGACGGCGATTCCGGCCCGCTCGCTCCCGGTCAACGTCACCGCGGCGATCCGTTCGTCGGTGATCAGTTCGTCGGTGGCCTCGTTCGAGTACAGGATCGTCGCGAACAGATCCGGCGGCGCGCCGGCTTCAAGGAAGAGGCGCTCTATCTCGAGGGCGCAGCGCGTGGTGTTCTCGGCATGCTTGAGCACGACCGCATTGCCCGCCATCAGCGCGGGTGCGGCGGCGCGGAAGACCTGCCAGTACGGATAGTTCCAGGGCATGATCGCGAGCACCACGCCGAGCGGGCGAAACGCCACGTAGCTACGCCGTGCGGGCGAGGGGGCAGCAACGCCGGCGAGCAGCGTAGAGGCATTGTCGGCGAAGTAGTCGCAGCACATCGCGCACTTCTCGATCTCGGCGCGCGCCTGTGCGATGGGCTTGCCCATCTCTCGCGTCGCCGCGTCCGCCAGTCCGTCGCGCTCTGCCCGGAGGTGCTTGCCGACCTCGCGCAACACCGCTCCGCGTTCGTCGAGCGCAACGTCGCGCCATGCGCTCTGGCCGGCGCGCGCGCCGTCGAGCCGGCGGCCGACCTCCGCTAGGGTCGCGTACGAAAACGTCTCGATCGGCTCGCCGGTCGCCGGATTGCGCGTTACAAACGTCATCGTCGCTCCTAGATGCGAGCCAGTATCGCTTCGAACTCGGTCTTCTTGGGCAACGTTCCGAACGCGCGTCCGCCTTTCCCGCGGATGCGCGACGCGTCGAACGCATCGCTCACGTAGTAGGGCGCGCTCCGTCGTAGGATGGCCGCCTGCCAATGCAGCGCCAGCCGCTCGACCACGAAGCGCGCGGAGCTCTCGTCGGCGTCGCGCACGAGCGGTCCGAGTTCCGGGGCCGGACCGATCTCCGCGAGGAGCGCTTCGAGCGCGTGCGGCTCCTTGGTGATGACGCGGAGCACGTCGAGGGCGTTGATATTGCCCGAGCCCTCCCAGATCGAGTTCAGCGGTGCCTCACGATAGAGACGCGGCAACGCCGATTCTTCCACGTAGCCGTTCCCGCCGAGCACCTCCAGCGCTTCGCCGACGAAGGCGGCCGCGCGTTTGCAGACCCAGTATTTACCGATCGCCGTGCCGATACGCCGTAGGCGCGCGTCATCTTCGTCGACGGCGCGCGCGATGCGCGCGAAGAGCGCGG
>JALYSX010000195.1 GCA_030854585.1 Vulcanimicrobiota bacterium | reverse complement strand
GGTTGGAAGCGATCTCACGCTCATCATCGACAGCAAGACGGGCGAATGGGCGCATTATCATCGCATCTACGATGCGAAGGTCGGGGCGGACGGCAACTCGCTCGTGGGTCACTGGAACGTCCCCGGTGGTTCGAGTTATCCGCTGAGCTTCCAACGCGTTACGCCGGGGATGGCATGGAACGTCCCGCCGCCGGCACGGAGCCGTCTTATTACGGTGCAGAGCGGCGTAAAGGTCGAAACGCTCGATTGGGGTGGGGATGGCCGGCCCCTCGTCCTCTTGGCCGGCCTAGGAAGCACCGGGCATTACCTCTTCCCGCTTGCACGAAAGTTGACCGGAAAGTATCACGTGTACGGCATTACGCGCCGCGGGTTTGGGCTCTCCAGCACCCCCGATCCGAAAAGCGACGGGAATTATTCGGCCGATCGACTCGGGGACGACGTTGTCGCGGTGCTCGACGCGCTAAAACTTCGAAACCCAATTCTCGCCGGACACTCGATTGCGGGAGAAGAGTTGAGTTCGGTCGCTAGCCGCTACCCTCGGCGCATCGCCGCAGTCATCTATTTGGACGCCGCCTATGGGTACGCGTACTATTCAGCAGTACATCCAAACAACGAGGTTGACGCAGCAGAACTCCGGCGCAAGCTTGCCCGGATGGTTTCAACAGATTGGCCGGCCCAAAAACGGCTCGTGGATGATATGCTACAAACGACCTTACCCGAATTCCAAAAATCGCTCGTCGCCTACCAAAAACAGCTCGCAGCGTTTCCCACCCCTCAGCCGCCAGAACCGCCGTCCCTCTCCGATACGGACCCGGTCGGTAGCGCGATTATACGCGAGGAGCAAAGGTATACGCACATCCCGGTACCGGTGCTGGCGATCTTCGCAGTCCCGCACGATATGAGCACACTAATTCCAGGCGGACCCGCCGCGGTCGCAACCGCCGAGGCGGAAGATCTGATCGAGATGACAGACCTCGTCAACGATTTTGCCAATGGAGTACCGCAAGCCCATATCGTTCGGATAAACCATGCCGATCACAACATCTTCATCTCAAACCCCGCACAAGTTGTACGCGAAATGGAGACTTTTATCGACGGCTTGGCGCCCTAAGGACAAACGGCGCCGACTGGGATAGGTCCTGAATCGGGCGCCAGGGATACCTGCGGATTTCCGCCCAAGAGGGCAGTAAGGAGATCCGCCCCATGCGCAAGAGCAAGTTCACCGACGCGCAGATCGTCAGCGTCTCTTCGGGGAGAAATTCCCGCGCTGCAACTCACCGCGTTTTCGTTCGGTGCGGCTAGCACAGCATATAGAGCAGAACGACCACTTCAAATAAGCAGGGAGACAACTCACAAACGCAAGAGCGCGGCAATTAGGGACCCACGTCATACACGGCCGTAATCGTTGCGTTCACGTGCACGTCGCTGGGCTCCAGATTCGTCGGCGCTCCAGCGACCATGGGCGCCGACGTCGGTGCGGGTATGCCCATGTAACGAATCGGACCCCCGTTGTAACCGCTCTGTACGGACTTGAGGCGGAAGATGCGCACGCCAGCGGCGACGGCGATTGCCTCCGCCTGCGACCTCGCGTCAAGCATCGCGCCTTTCAGCGCGACCGCAAAGAGGGCGCGTTGATCATTCACACCGTACGTCACGTTATTCACGCTGGTCCCGCCAGTATGAATGATCGCATCCACGACGGCACCCGTTGAGGCGATGCTGCTCACTTTAATCTGTAGCTGACGAGAAACGGTATAGCCATAGCGCGGATAATAACCGACCGGTCTTTGCACCGTCGGCTGCGGCGGCGGGTTGTAATTTACGTTATAGTAGGACGTTTGGATCTCGGCGCCGAGCGGCACGAGTGCGGCTCTAAGCGCTTCGTAGCGCGTATTATTGTCCGAGGTGGCATTCGTTGAGTCGTCGTCCGTTGTCAGAATTGCCGCTCCAACCGTTGCAAAATCTGGAGCGTGGCTCGCGCTGCCTTGCCCGGTGACGGTGATCGAGGAGACGCCGGCACTTTTGGCAGGTGCCGCGGCCGCGGGCGCGACGGCAAGCAAGAAAAGAGCGAGAACAGTCAATCGTTTGATCACGGTACCTCCTAGCTAGCGTCTCGGATAGTTCTAATGTCTTAACGAACGGGCCCCCCGGGGCGTTCCTGGGCCGCGAGGCGATTCGCACCTGGGGCTGCGATCCTGGGCGGTCGCGCTGCTCATGTCTGCCTGCGTCGGCGCGACCTCCCGCAGCACGTCCCAGGCGGGAAGACGCGGTGCTTATAGACGGGGGCCACTCTCTTGAGTTGATGT
>JALYSX010000166.1 GCA_030854585.1 Vulcanimicrobiota bacterium | reverse complement strand
CCGTCCGACCCGGCACGTACGCGCCGCCCGGACCGCCGTAGATGTAGTCCGGTTGATCGGCCCGGGCCGTGCAGGCGACGACGAGCACAAGGGCTGCGGTGATCGCCATCAGTGTCGAGATCGAACGCTTCATATCACTCCCCCAACGCGCGCCGAGTCAGCTCTGTTACGCGTGACCGCTCCCCAGGTCCCGTTCGTCGCACCCAGAACGACGATTGCAGCACTCGCTTTGAGAGGTAGGACATGCGTCGTCTTCTCGTAGGTCTTTTTCTCGCGTCGGCCGTCACGATCTCGCTGACCGCGTGCGGAGGCGGGGGCGGCGGGTCATCGGCTTCCGCCGACGCGACGCCGGCGACGGATGCGCAGAACGTGACCGGTCTCCCGATCTATCCCGGCATGACGGATGCGGTCACGCTTCCGGCCATGGGCCGCGATAGCGGCACCTACTCCGAATACGGCGCGAAGTCGACCGACGCCCTCGAAGGCGTCGAAGGCTGGTATCGCACGCACCTGACCGGTGCGACCGAGGCCGTCAAGGACAGCAACTTCGAACACGGCATCGAGTTCGTGTTGCCGAGCAAGGACGTGGTCGACGTCTACAACGACAAGACCGGCGATGCCGGCGTCGTGACGGTCAAGCTCCTCAAGTACACCGGGCCCGCCACCTAACCCGGGGGCCAGCTCATCTGACGGCCGGAGATCACGTGCATGTGCACGTGATCGACGGTCTGGCCGCCGGCCGCGCCGCTATTGACCACCAGCCGATTACCCGGCTCCCATTGTTCGCGGCCGAGTTGCGCGCCGGTGCTGAAGAACCGCGCGACGACCGCCGGATCGGCGTAGCCTGCGAAGTTGGCCGCGTTCGGCCAATGCTTGGTCGTGATCACCAGACGATGCTGCGGAGCGACCGGATTGATATCGTCGATCACGAGCACATCGGCATCGCGATAGACGAACGTCGCGGGGATCTCCCCGCTCACGATCTTGCAGAACAGGCAGTTCGGATCGGGTTTCGGATCGTTTTCCATCGTCGTCCTACGTCTTCGGCTTGAGGAACTCGAATGCGACGTGCGTGTCGGGACTCGGCACGAAGCCGCCGATCGTCGTCTTGAACACGATCGGTACGGTCACGTGCACGATCGGCAACGCGGGCACTTGGTCTGCGATACGCGCGTTGGCGGCCTGGTAGATCGCCGAGCGTTTCGCATCGGTCGCAGCCGCTTCGCCGTCGAGCATCAACTTGTGAAACGCCTCGTCGCGCCAGAACGAGTAGTTCTGACCATTGGGCTTGGCTTCGGCGGTGGCTTTGTCGAGCAACGGCACCATGAAGTTATCCGGGTCGCCATTATCGCCGCTCCAACCGATCAGGCACATCGGATGCTCGCCGCGACGCACTTTATCGAGAAAGACACCCCACTCGAACGGCTGGAGCGTAACTGCAATACCCGCCTGCGCGAGGTCGGCCTGGATCGTCTCGGCGATCCGCTGCGGTTCGGGCATATACGGCCGCGGCAGCGTCGGGTAGTAGAGTTCGGTCGCGAAGCCCTTCGGGAAACCTGCGGATGCGAGCAGTGCCTTCGCTTTCGCGACGTCGTGCGGGTATGCTTTGATGGCGTGGTTCTCGCCGATCATGCCGGGCGGCGTCCAGTTGTCGGCGACCATCGCGCCCTTCGGGTAGAGTCCCTTGACGATCGCCCTCACGTCGATCGCGTACGCCATCGCGCGACGCACCGCGAGTTTGTCGAACGGTGCGCGGTCCATGTTGAATGCGACGTACGAGTTGTTGTTCGCCGGCTGGTAGTCGACCACCAGACCCGGCTGCTTCGCGAGCGACGCGGCATCGTCCGGGCGCGGGTCGGTCAAAATGTCGACCGTGCCCTTCTGCATCTCGAGCACGCTGGTCGACTGATCCGGAATATCGCGCACGATGACCGTCGCGTAAGCGGGCTTCACGGGATAGTCGGGATTGGCGATAAGCGTGATGTGATCGTCCTTCACCCACTCCCCCAAGATATACGGGCCCCATCCGACCGGCGGCGTCCCCGGCTGGCCGTAGCTCTCTGCATTCGCGCGGATGGCGGTCGGAGACGATATCGCAAACGACGGCATCGCTAGGTCGTGTAAGAACGGACTGAACGCGCGCGCGATCGTGATCACGACCGTATCTGGTTTGGGCGCGCGGACGTCGGTGATCAATCCCGGGAAGCCGCCGAACATGCTCGCGTAGTAGCCGAAGATCAGGTTGCCGTGATACGGGTCGCTCGTCAGGCGCCACCGATCGAAGTTGAACTTGACGGCTTCGGCATCCACCGGCGTTCCATCCGAGAACTTGAGCCCGGGCTTGAGCGCGAACGTCCAGACGCGGCCGTCGGGGCTGGTCGTCCACTTCTGCGCGATCGCCGGCTGCACTTGGAATGAGCCGAGTTTGAAATCGACCAGACCTTTGAGGATCTCTTGCGTCAGGTTGAGCGACATGCCGTCCGTCGCTTGGGCCGGGTCCATCACGATGGAATCCTTGACGCGCGCTTCGATCAAGGTCGCGGCCACCGGTACGGCGCTCGCGGATCTGATCGCATTCGCAGCTGATCCGCCGCCGCACGCGGAGAGGGCGAGGGCGGTGACCAGGGCGAGCGCGCCTGCGCGCGCGACGAGGGCGAACGACACGGATGGACTCCTTAGCGAGCTCGGATGGTGAACGACCACGATTTCGAGGTCCTGTTGCCGGCCAGGTCCGCGACCTTCACGGTCACGTGGACGACACCGTCGGGATACGGAACGACCGGGACGTAGTGTACGAAGCGAGCGGTGCGCACCGAGCTCGAGGTGATGTCGTGTCCGTCGACGATGATCCGCACGGAGGACGGATTGACCGGAACCGCATCCGAGACGAACGTCGCGTAGAGCGCGGGACGCGAACTGTTCACGACCGCGCCTTCGGCCGGCGCGAAATCGCCGATGCCCGGAGGCGAACCCGATGCGGAGATGGTGTCGGGGGCTTGTCGCGCATAGTCGCCGCCACCCGAGCGCAGGTGGCCGATGATCGGCACGTCCGCGAAGTTCGCGCCGTTCGGAATGCGATAGGTGCCGACATAGTTACCGGAAGTACGCTCGCTCATCGCAAGACCGAGCACGTAGGGGCCGACGTCGAACTGCGCGGCGCCAGCCGGCGGACCGTGAAGCGTCACGATTAGCACGTCGTTCGCTCGGAGCGGATGCGTCGCATTGGTCGCGACGGAGTCGATGAGGTTGTTGACGTCCGCCTGGGGCAACGCGCGTCCGGCGAGCACTTCGCGGACTTCGTTGGTGGCGACGTTGTAGCGAACCGCGACGCTATCGCCCGGATGAAGGTCGTCGATCGCCGCGGTGGTGCCATTGATCGAGACACGCGTGTTCCGACCAGGAGCGATGACGTGCCCGTCGGCGAGGACCATCTGTCCGCCCGAGACTGCGGCGACCGTTCCGACTCGTGAGCCGAACTGATCGATAACGCGATCCGCCTGCGCGAGACTGGTACCGAAGAGATGCGCGTAATCACCGGGCCTGACGTCCGTCAGTTCGCCCGGTACGTTGACGTTCGCGTTGACGTCTTCGAGCATGATGCTCGCATTGGGGGCGATCGGGGTCGTGCGGATCGAAGCGTTGTAGGAGAGCGTTACCGTCGGCGGGTCCGAATCGACATCGATCGCCGTGACGGTGCCGACCTGCTCGACGCGTTTGGCGCTCTTCGATATCCCGTTTCCCGAGCGGCCGATCAACTCTGCGACGACCGTAACCAGTCGCGCCTTAGGGTCGAACGACGCCTGCGATCCGAGGACGTCGGTAAAGAAGCGCAACGGTGCGTAGAGCACGTCCTTGATCACGACTGGCGCGGCATCCAGCGCGATCGTATCGCCGTCGACGTCGGCGTTTCGGCTGCCGATCTGCAAGGTCACCGTCTTGTAACCGGCGTGAGTGACGATCCGTTTGCCGTCCTGGACGAAATCCAAGCCGAGCGCTTCGATGATACGTCGGACCGGGACGAGCAGATGACCCGCGACCAGACGCGCCGGCGGATCGATCGCGAGCCGTTCGCCGTTGATGGCGATGCCGATCTTGGCGCTCTTGGGGGATGCCGGCGCAGCGCCGAGCAGCAACGCGCAGGCGGCCAGAAGCGCGAGCGCTCTCACGCGAGAATCTCGCGATAGACGTCGGCCGTCGCGCGCGCGCATCGATCCCATGTGAATGTTTTCGCCATCTCCGTCCCTTGGTTGACG
>JALYSX010000162.1 GCA_030854585.1 Vulcanimicrobiota bacterium | reverse complement strand
CGCCGGCGAGCGCGACGTAGAACGAGCCTCGCTCCGTCTGCGCGGTCTCGGCTTTGTTGATGAACAGATCGGCGAGGGCGGTCGCCAACCTTTCGGCATTCGGGAAGACGTCGAGGCGGCCTAGATTGCGCGCGGTCATGATCGATCCTTATTCGGCGGCGTGATCGAGAAAGGCGTGCGCGGCGTCGAGCGTCGCGCGGAAGACGTCCGAGGTTCCTGGGCGGAGGATCGCCTGCTCGACGAGCGCCACGATCGAGACGTCGTGCAGCGTCTCGCAGTGCCGTTCGCGCGCATGCGAGCCTTCGACGGTCAGGCAGACGACGCGGCCTTTGCACTCTTCGAGGCAGGCGCGGTACGTCGAGTCCGCGGACGTGAGCGCGACATCGTAGACGCGGCGAGGTTCGCCTTTCGACCGTAGGACGAACTTCACCATGTCCGGCTTCCAGCTCAGGCGGCTCGCGAGCCAGCCGAGCAGATAATACTGCTCCGCAGGCGAGCCCGCGACGATCTCGACCGATTCGATCTTCCCGAGGTCTGGCGCGAGTTCGACGTCGTCGAAGAACGTCGCGATCATCTCTTGCCACGGTGCGAGCCGCAGGTACGCGAGGTCCTGGACCTTCGAACGGCGGCCCTGCGCGAAATACTCGATCAACTGCCGGAGCGATTCGATGTCGCCGCTCCCCCGCGACGAGTCGAGCACCAAGATGTCGGCGAGTTCGTTCAACGCGAAGAAGTTCGGGTCGCGCACGCTCTCCTTACCGGCCCAGAAGAGCACGGTCGGCACGTCCGGCACGATCTGCGCGTGGGTGGTCGATTTGAGCTCTTCGGGCGTGGCCTTCGATGTCGAGAAATCGACCAGCACCAAGCGCGCAGGATGCTTCTCGATCAGCGCTTCGGCGCGCAGTTGCGCTTCCTTCACGATGCTCGCGTCGTCGACGTAGACGACGAACGTCATCGTTGCGGCCTTGGCGGGGCTGCTCACAACGTACGCCACGCCTCGAAGAGCTGGCTCGCGCCGTGCGGGCCTTGGCTTCCGGCACCGTAGTTCGGGAAGGTCGGCGTCGCGTTCTGCCAGGTCTGGAGGATTGGCGCGACGATCTCCCAGGCGCGCTGCACCGCATCCCAGCGTGTGAAGAGCGTCTGGTCGCCACGCATCGCGTCGGCGATCAAGCGTTCGTACGCGGGCGGAGATTGCACGCCGAAACCGGTGCCGTAGTTGAAATCCATCGAGACTGTCCGGATGTGGCTCTTCTGGCCGGGGACCTTCGCTTCGAACCGCAGAGAAACGCCTTCGTCCGGCTGGATTTTGATGACCAGCACGTTCGGATCGATCTCGTCGGTCGCCTCGCCGTAGAAGCGGTGCGGGATGTTCTTGAACGTGACCGCGATCTCGGAGACCTTGCGCGCGAGGCGCTTGCCCGAACGGAGATAGAACGGTACGCCCGCCCAGCGCCAGTTATCGACGAAGAGCTTGAGGGCGGCGAACGTCTCGATTGTCGAGTCGGGCTTGACGTCCGGCTCCGCACGATACGCGACGACCGGCTTGCCATCGATCAATCCGGCATCGTACTGGCCGCGCACGGCCATCTTGGGCACGTCTGCAAGCGACGGCGGCTGGATCGAAGCGAAGACCTTGAACTTTTCGTTACGGATGGCGTCGGCGTTCGCCGTCGCAGGCGGCTCCATCGCGACCAGCGCGAGCAGATTCATCACGTGGTTCTGGATCATGTCACGGAGCGCGCCCGCGCTGTCGTAGTAGCCGCCGCGCTGTTCAACGCCGAGCGTCTCGGCCGCCGTGATCTGGATCGATTGCACGTAGTTGCGATTCCAGATCGGCTCGAAGATCACGTTCGCGAAGCGCAGGGCCATGATGTCTTGGACCGGCTCTTTGCCGAGGTAGTGATCGATTCGATAGACCTGGGCTTCCTCGAAGACCTTTTCGACCTCGGTCTGGAGCGCGCGCGCCGAATCGAGGTCGGTGCCGAACGGTTTCTCGACGACGATGCGCGTCCAGCCTTTCGGGTTGTTGCGCGGATCCAGTCCCGCTTTTTGGATCTGGTCGATGATGCCCGGAAAGACCGAGGGAGGCGTCGAGAGATAGAAGAGGCGATTGCCGCCGGTCTTCAGGTCCCGGTCGTTCTCGTCCAGGATCTGCTTGAGCTGCTCGAAGTGCGTGGTATCGCCGAAGTCGGCCGTCACATACCGGATGCATTTCGCGAAGTCGTCCCACATCGCGCCTTCGGGCTTCGCGTCGTAAGCGAATTGGTCGAGCTGCTCTTTGCAGTATGCGCGAAAGCCGTCGTCGTCGTACTGGCTGCGGGCGAATCCGACCAGGGCGAAGTTGGTCGGGAGCGTTCCGCGCTGACGCAATGCGTAGATCGAGGGCAGGAGCATTCGCTTGAACAGATCGCCGCTCGCGCCGAAGAACACGATCGTACAAGGGTCGCTGATGCGTTGGGTCTCGAGACCCTCGCGTAGCGGATTGGGGGCGGTCGCGGTCACGCGCCTTCCTTTTTCACGGCATGGCCGCCGAACTGGTTGCGCAACGCTGCGATGACCTTGGCGCTGAACGATTCGTCTTGACGAGACGCGAGGCGTGCGAGCAGCGAGAGCGTGATGACCGGAGCGGGCACGTTCTCGTCGATCGCGGCTTGTACCGTCCAGCGTCCTTCGCCGGTGTCGTCCACGTAGCCGCGAATATCGGCGAGCTTGGGATCGTCTTTGAACGCGAGCACGGCAAGTTCGAGGAGCCACGAGCGCACGACGCTGCCGTGACACCAGACCTCCGAGAGCTGCTCCATGTCGAACGCGAACTGCGACTTTTCGAGGATCTCGAAGCCTTCGCCGTACGCCTGTAGCATGCCGTACTCGACGCCGTTGTGGACCATCTTGGAGAAGTGTCCGGCGCCTGCCGGGCCGACGTGGGCGTAGCCTTTTGCCGGCGCCAGCGTGGTGAAGATCGGTTCGCACGCTTTCACCGCGACGTCGTCGCCGCCGACCATCAGGCAGTAGCCCTCTTTGAGGCCCCAGACGCCGCCGCTGGTGCCGGCGTCGACCAGTGAGACGCCCTTGACCTTGCAGCGATCGTAGGCGGCCAAGCCTTCCTTGTAGTTGGTATTGCCGCCGTCGATGATGACGTCGCCGTTGCCGAGCAG
>JALYSX010000155.1 GCA_030854585.1 Vulcanimicrobiota bacterium | reverse complement strand
CTCCCGGTCTGTGCATTCGCGTGGCTTGCGCTGACCGGTCGCGTACCCGTTGCGCGGATCGCGCGCGTCTGGTTCAGTAACTTCTTGCAAAACGGAGTCAGCGAGGAGTTCCTGTGGCGCGGGGCCTTCATGGGGCGATTACGGGCATTGGCGGGCGCGGAGGCTGCCGTCTACCTTCAGGCCTTCCTTTTCGGCGTGTGGCATATCGGAGCGGACTATCATGCGTTCGGCGGGCGCCTCGTACCGTTGTTTGCCAATATGCTTACCGGCCAAATCGCCGTCGGGCTAGCGCTCGGCTACGTGACGCAGCGCACCGGCAACATCGCGATCGGCTCGGTCTTCCATGCCATGCTCGATTCCGTCGACGAACTCACCTGACGATGGACCTGTCGTAGGATCGGTGCGGCGCTCTACGACCCCTCGATCCGGTAGCGGCTACTCTTCGCCGTCGTAGTAGTCGAGGTGTTCCGAACGCATCATCTTTCGCTCGGGTGAGTAGACGACGTGCTTGCCGCTGTCGGGATAATGACACGACTCGCCGATCGGGTTGTCGGCAACGCAATAGAAGACCAGATCCTCGGCGCCGTCGTTGATCAATACGTGCGGTTCGCCGGGTTTGAAGATGAACGCGTCGCCCGCTTCGATCGGCGTCATGCCTCGTTCGTCGCGGACCTTACCCGTGCCGGAGACGACGTGGTAGAACTCCCACTGTGCGCTATGCGAGTGGTATGGGAAGGGCGTCTGGCCGGGCGCGAGGCGCGCGAGCTCGACGTCGAACGGATGGCGCTTCATCAGATCGGTCGAACGCGCATCGCGGCCGAGCGCGATCGAGAGCTGTTTGCCGAAGCCGCCGAAAGTGCCCTTGGGCGACGTCCACCGGTCCTCTTCGATGTGGTTGCTGTTGACTTTTTCCATGTGTCCTAGCGTACCATGCCCCGCAGGATCTTGCCTTCGGTGTTGAGGCTGTAGTTGCGCGCCTCGAAGCGTGGCGAGTCGGCGAACATCATGTAGAGGTACTTGAAGTTCTCCGAGAACGAGTAGGCCGGGAAGTGATCGCCGAGCGTCATCGGCCGAGTGCGGATGTCTTTGATCGTCGTGTAGCCGTTGGCGACCCGACAGTTCGCGCGCACGGCCTGAAAGTGCGCGTAGGCGGTTCGCCGGTAGAGCGGATCGTGGGTGAGGAACCAGAGATCGAAGGCGGAATTCGCATACTCCGGGCGCATCGCATAGACCGGACTGACGATGCCGAGGTTCGAGTAGTCGATCACTTCGGGAATCAACTCGTACTTGTTCGCGACGTCTGTCCACGCGTCGTAAAACGCCGCACCGGTCGGAAGGTCGCCGCCGCGTGCGACCAGTTCGGCGTAGAAGGCCGATAGCTCGGTGATCTGGGTCGTGCCGGTCGGCTTGCCGGTCCGATAGTCGACGGGTTGGAACCAGAGCCTGCCGTCGACCCGGACCGGGTGATACTTCAGGAGCGCGGCGTTCAGGGTGACGTACCAGTCGCGCAGTTGCGGGATCCCGAGCAGCTTCCAACCGTTCCAGAGGTACTCGTAGAACGAATCGGCCGGTTCGTCGGGCGCGTCGTCTTCGGTGCCGATGAAGGCCGCGGTCTCGACGTCGAAGTTCGTGCCCATCAGGTCGAGTGGGGAGCGCTTGTCGATCACGCTATGATATGCGCGCATCGAGGCTGCGAGATACTTCGGATCGCCCGTCAACCGCGTGAGCGTTCCGAACTCCATCACGTTCGAACCGATCTCGGCGAGATTGCTCTTCGGGTCGCTGACGGTGCCGGTACGCAGATTCGCAAAGCGATACGGCGCGCCGGATGGTGATTTGGTGAAGCAGACCAGCAGGCGATCGGCCAGGTCGCGCGCGCCGTCGAGCATAAAGCGTTCGCCGGTCGCGTCGTAGCCCGCGATCAATCCGGCGACGACCCGGATCACGCCTTCGAACATCTGCATCGAGCCGTCGATGTCGAAGTCGAGATGCGTGCGTAGCCACGCGACGCAGGCGGCCAACTCGTCGTCGAGTCCCATCACGTAGAGCGTGTCGAGCGCTTCGATGATCGAGAGCCCGATCGAATGCCCTTCGATGAAGAAGTCCGATGCGGTGCCGGAGACGGTGCGGACTTCATCCGAGCCCCAGGCAAAACGTTTGTAGCCGTTCCACGCGTGCAAGAACTCGTCGCGCACCTGGCGCGCCACCACGGCAGGCGCCGGCATCGCGGATTCGGCCGGCAGCGCGGTGGGGAGGCCGGCGGCCCAAGCCGCGCCGCCGAGCGCCGTCGCGCCGACGAAGAACGTACGCCGAGTCGTCATCCCAGAGGCGCGTTCGACATGGTCTTCCGGCAGGCTTTTCGAGCGTGTTTCGTGTACCGGACGGAATGATAGCCACGGATACTTCGAAGCGCGCGAAGCACGCGAAATACGTCCTCACCCCCTGGTCGAAACAGGTCGGGCTCAACGCCCCCACGATGGATCGCGGCGAGGGCGTCTACCTGTACGACACCGACGACAACCGGTATCTGGATCTCTCGGCCGGCTTGGTCGCGGTCAATCTCGGTCACGGCAACGACGCGGTCGCCAGCGCGATCGGCGAACAGGCGAAGCGCCTGGCCTACGCCTCGCCGCAGTTCTCCCTCGACGTGCGCGCGGATCTTGCCGAGAAGCTCTCCGAGCTCTCGCCCTGGGGCGAAGGCGCGCGAGCGTTCTTCACGACCGGCGGAGCCGAAGCGAACGAAGACGCCGTGAAGATGTCGCGGATGATCACCGGCCGCAGCAAGGTGCTGAGCTGCTATCGCTCGTTCCACGGCTCGTCGCCCGGCGCGGGCTCGCTGACCGGCGAGAATCGCCGTTGGGCGAACGAACCGGGTTGGCCGGGCGCGATCCACTTCGTGGCGCCGTTCCCGTACGACAGTCCGTTCCACACCGACGACCCCCAAGAAGAAGTCCGTCGCGCGCTCGCACACCTCGACCTGGTCCTCACGTACGAGAATCCGACGGCGGTCGCCGCGATCGTGATGGAAGCGGTCGTCGGCAGCAACGGCGTCGTCGTCTATCCGGACGGCTACCTGGCCGGCGTGCGCGAGCGCTGCGATCGCTACGGCATCATGCTCGTGTTCGACGAAGTCATGACGGGCTTCGGAAGGACCGGCGATCGCTTCGCCGCGGTCCGCTTCGGCGTCGAGCCGGACATGCTCACCTTCGCGAAGGGCGTCACTTCGGCGTACGCTCCGCTCGGTGGCGTGCTCGTGCGCGAGAAGTTCGCCAAGTACTTCGACGATCACGCGTTGATGTGCGGCCACACCTACTCGGGACACCCGCTCTCGGTCGCGGCCGGTTTCGCGGTCGTCTCCGAGTACGAACGCCTCGGCCTCTTCACGCGCGGCAAAGAGATCGAAGGCTGGATGAGCGAGGGTCTGAACGCCCTCAAGGCGCGGGCGCCGCAGATCGGCGACGTGCGCGGCATCGGCGCGTTCTGGGCGATCGAACTCGTCAGGGACAAGAAGACGAAAGAATCGATCACGGGCTGGCAGGGCGGCGATGCCGGTCCGCTCCCGGGCTTCCTCAAGAAGCTTCGCGATCACGGCGTCTATGCGTTCGGCCGCTACGGGATCGTCGTAATCTCGCCGCCGCTGATCATCGAACGCGAACAACTCCAGTTCGGCTTCGACGCGATCGAAAAGGCCCTAGCCGAAACGGGACCGTTCTAACCGAGCATCGCGAGGTCGTACCCGGTCCAGGGCCCAGTAGCTCGACGAGACGCTGGGCCGCTTCAATTTTTGCAGCAGTGACGGTCGCTACGGTGCGGATACCGAACGCGGCGGCGGCGCGGATGGCGCGCGCGTCTTCTTCGCGACGCATCTCACCGACGTAGATCACTTTGGCGCCGATGTGGGCGGCCTGCGCGACCAGATCGGTGGCCATCATCGGCTCGGGGCCGAAGATGCGCGTGCCGGCGCGCGAGAGGCGCGATGCGGCGTTCGAGAAGATCCATTCGCCCTCGTCGGGCCGGGTCGCGTGGAGGATGGTGACGCTCCGGTGCGCCCCGTCGTCGCGCAGGCGCGCGAGCAGTTCCGTGAGGTGCGGAACCGACATCTTGATGGTCGGGAACGGATCGAACGGGGGGTTACGCATGCCTACTACGGTATCGGCCCCCGAGCCGGCTTTCCCTAGTGGACGATGCCGAAGCCAAAGCGCCAGCCGGTCAATTTCGAGCGGACAAAGAGCATCGTGCGTTTCTTCCCGCGGAAGACGTAGGTCTGGACGCCTAATTCGTTCTCGATCATCTTGCGGCCGATCGCGTCGAGTTCGGGCGAGATCTTCGAGGGTTCGGTGACGATGTTGGTCGGGTCGCTGTGCAGCGCGATCACGACCTTCGCGTCGACGGCGAAGAACGCGACGCCCGTTCCGAGGCCCATCTCGCGCACCAACTGCGCGCTCAATTCGTTCAGGAAGACGCTGCCACCGAGGACGCCGACGACGGCCCCGTTCGTACCGCGCACCGGAATGGCGATGACGGCCACTTCTTTCCCGGTCGACTTGCTCCGGACGAGTTCGCCGACCGTCGTCCTGCCTGCGAGCGCGGCTTGGAAATAGTCGCGGTCGCGGACGGTCGCCTTTTGCAATCCGGAAGCGGTCGTCCAGTACGTACCGTCGGGTTTCGCAAAGAAATAGACGCCCGGCACGTTCGCCTTTGAGGCCGCGGTGAGTGGCGCGGCGACCGCGCTCCAGTCGGCGGACTTCGCTTCCGGCGTTGCGGCCAACGTCGCGAGCGAGTCGACAAGCGAACCCAGGTGCGTCTCGGCCAGCGAGACGAGCGATGAGAGGGCGATGCTGCCGTCGACCAGGACGGAAGCTGGCTGGCCCGCGCCGGATCGTGCTCCCGCGAACGCCGACGACCTGGGAGACGAGCGCGACCGGCTATAGGAGCGCCCATCTGCATTTCTCCGACGCGCTCAGACTGATCGCGACGCTCGCGCTCCACGTGCCCGGCTTCACGTAACCGGTCGGTGCCGACG
>JALYSX010000151.1 GCA_030854585.1 Vulcanimicrobiota bacterium | reverse complement strand
AGACCCGGCCCCGGCGGATTGTCGAAGCCGCCGGCCGGCGCGCGATACCACAGCGCGACCGCCGCGGCGGACTGCGCCGGATCCGGCCGGAGCTCGTAGACCACGCCGCTCGGAAGCGTCCCGGTCGGCGCGGCGGCACCGAGGCAGACGAGAAGGGCCGCGGAAACCGCGGCCCTGAGACCCATCGTGAACCCGCTCACGCAGGCTCCGGGGAGATGTTGGGGGGCAGCCGCTTCGGCCGATCGGGTCGCGCCTCAGGCTCGACCGTGCGGGGCGCCCCCGACGGCTCGTCCGGCGGTTCGACGGCCAGCGGCGGCGGATACGGCTTGTCGGCGAGGATCGCGAGCACTTCCGGCGTCTCCACCGTCTCGTGCTCGAGCAGGGAGTTGGCCATGCGCTCGACTTTTTCCCAATTGACCTCGAGGATGGTTCGCGCGTCGGTGTAGCACGTATCGATGATCTTGCGAACTTCGGCGTCGATCTTGCCGGCGATCTCCTCTGAGTAGTTGCGATCTTCGCCGAAGTCGCGGCCGAGGAAGACCTGGTGGTTGCCGCGGCCGTACTGGATCGGCCCGAGCGTGTCGGACATTCCGTACTGCGTCACCATGCGGCGCGCGAGCTCGGTGGCTTTCTCGAAGTCGTTCGACGCGCCGGTGGTCACGTCGCCGAACTTGATCTCCTCGGCGATGCGCCCTGCGACCGCCATCTTGATCTGCGCGAGCAACTCGTTCTTGGTGACGGAATGGCGGTCTTCATCCGGCAGCGACCACGTGAGACCCAATGACATGCCGCGCGGGATGATCGTGACCTTGTGGACCGGGTTGGAGTTGGGCGTCAGCCCGCCGACGATCGCGTGACCGGACTCGTGGTACGCCGTGTTCTCTTTTTCGCGTTGCGACATGACGACCGACTTGCGCTCGGGGCCGACCATCACGCGGTCGATCGCTTCGTCGCAATCGTTCATCTCGATGACGGACTTGTTGCGGCGCGCCGCGAGCAGCGCGGCCTCATTTAGCAAGTTCTCCAGGTCCGCACCCGAAAATCCGGGCGTGCGGCGCGCGAGCGTCTCGAGCGAGACTTCCTTGGAGAGCGGCTTGTTCTTTGAATGCACGCCGAGGATCGCTTGGCGACCGCGCACGTCGGCGCGATCGACCACGATCTGACGGTCGAAACGGCCGGGGCGAAGCAGCGCCGGATCCAGCACGTCGGGCCGGTTGGTCGCCGCAATTAAGATGACGCCGGTGTTCTGGTCGAAACCGTCCATCTCGACGAGCAATTGGTTCAACGTCTGCTCGCGCTCGTCGTGACCGCCGCCGAGACCGGCGCCGCGCTGGCGCCCGACCGCGTCGATCTCATCGATGAACACGATACACGGCGCCGACTTCTTCGCCTGTTCGAACAGGTCACGCACGCGCGACGCGCCCACGCCGACGAACATCTCGACGAAGTCCGAGCCGGAGATCGAGAAGAACGGCACGCCGGCCTCGCCCGCGATGGCGCGCGCGAGCAGCGTCTTGCCGGAGCCCGGCGGTCCGAGCAACAGCACACCCTTGGGGATGCGCGCGCCCAGCGCTTGGAACTTCTTGGGATACTTGAGGAACTCGACGACCTCGCCCAGCTCTTCTTTCGCTTCGTCCACGCCCGCGACGTCGGCGAAGGTAACCTTCGGGCGGTTCTCGTTGAGCAGCTTGGCGCGCGACCGGCCGAACGACAGCGCTTGGCTGCCGCCGCTCTGCGCCTGGCGCAGGATGAAGATCAGCAGCAGCGCCATGATGATGAACGGGATGAAGTTGAAGACGTACCCGAGCAGCGGCGTCGACGTGGTGTTGACGACGTTGACCTCGACCTTGGCCTCGCGCAGCGTCGAATACAAGTCCTTGTCGTCCGGCGCGACGGTCGAGAACTTCTGCTGGCCGGTCAACTCGCCGGTGATGTCGCGGCCCGAGACCGTGACCTTCTTGACCTTGTGCTGCTGCACGTCGGCAAAGAAAACCGAGTACGGAAGCGGCGTGCTGGGGATCGGGCTCAGCACGAGCCTATCCACGATGAAGATCACCAGGATGAAGATGCCGAGGACGACGAGGATGCCTTTGAGGTGCTTGCCCATTGGTTGCGAGACCCTTTTACCGTTCTTCTCTTAGAACGTTACTCGGTAAGACACGTCTCGCGCTGTAATGGTTGGCCGGGGTCATGCGGATAGCACCTCCGGCCGGAGCTTCGCGAGATACGGAAGAGTCCGATAACGTTCCTGATAGTCCAGACCGTACCCTACGACGAACTCGTCGGGGCAGGTCAGGCCGATGTAATCAACCGTCACGTCGACCGCTCGGTGGTACGGCTTATCGAGGAGAACGGCCGCCCGAAGCGATGCGGGCTGGCGGTTTTCGAGCATCGCGCGGAGGTAGTGCAGCGTGTGGCCGTTGTCGATGATGTCCTCGACGATGACCACGTGCCGCCCCTCGATGGCATGGGTCGTGTCCTGGATCAAGCGGACCTCGCCGCTGGAGCGGTGGGCGTTGCCGTACGATGAGACCGCGATGAAATCGAGCTGCACGTCGGGCGGGCCGCCCGGGGTGTCGGCGAGTGCCCGCGCCAGGTCGGCCGTCACGAAGAGCGCGCCTTTGAGCACGCCGATCAGGATGAGCGAGCGCCCTGCGTAGTCGCGGGCGATCTGCGCGGCGATCCGGCGGTTCGCCGCGGCGATCTCCTCGGCGCTGACGAGGACCTGCTCGATCCCGGGCGGGAGTGTCTGCTGCATTGAATGCGCGTTCGCGCTCGGTGAAGCGATAGTCCCGTCTACGCGTCGTTCGCGGCGTGCGTCTTTACGGACGCGGCCCGCGTTCGCTCGCGTCGAGCATCGCCTCGATGCGCTCGAACGGGACGTCGTGCAACAGGTTGCGCCGGCGTAGTTC
>JALYSX010000132.1 GCA_030854585.1 Vulcanimicrobiota bacterium | reverse complement strand
TTCCCTGCGTAAGCCCCGTCGGAATCGTACGCCCGGAGAATCAGTTGAGTCTAATCGACGTCAATAATTTCGATGCGATGCGCATCGGCTTGGCTTCGCCCGAGCAGATCAAGGCGTGGTCGTTCGGTGAAGTCAAGAAGCCCGAGACGATCAACTACCGCACCCTCAAACCCGAGCGCGACGGCCTGTTCTGCGAGAAGATCTTCGGTCCGACCAAAGATTGGGAATGTCACTGCGGTAAATACAAGCGCATCCGCTTCAAGGGTATGATCTGCGATCGCTGCGGCGTCGAGATCACACGCGCCAAAGTCCGTCGCGAACGCATGGGCCACATCGAACTCGCCACGCCCGTCAGCCATATCTGGTATCTCAAGGGCGTTCCGAGCCGCATCGGCATCCTTCTCGACATGTCGCCGCGCCAGCTGGAGAAGGTCATCTACTTCGCGGCGTACGTCGTGATCGATCCGGGCGATACTCCGCTCGGCAAGCGCGAAGTGCTCTCGGAGCCCAAATACCGCGAGTCCCGCACCGCCTACGGCAACCGCTTCAAAGCGGGCATGGGTGCGGAAGCGATCCGCGAACTGCTGCGCGACATCAACCTGAAGAAGCTTCAGGAAGAACTGCGCAAAGAGTTCAAAGAGACGACCGGTCAGAAGCGCCTCAAGGCGATCAAGCGTCTCGAAGTCGTCGAGGCCTTCATCGCATCGGGCAACAAGCCCGAGTGGATGGTGCTCTCGGCCGTTCCCGTCATCGCGCCGGAACTGCGTCCGATGGTCCAGCTCGACGGCGGCCGATTCGCCACATCCGATCTCAACGATCTCTATCGCCGTGTGATCAACCGCAACAACCGCTTGAAGCGTCTGTTGGATCTGAACGCGCCCGAGATCATCATCAAGAACGAAAAGCGCATGCTGCAAGAAGCGGTCGATGCGCTGATCGACAACGGCCGTCGCGGCCGTCCGGTCACGGGCCCGAACAACCGCCCGCTCAAGTCGCTCTCGGATATCCTCAAGGGTAAACAGGGCCGCTTCCGCCAGAACCTGCTCGGCAAGCGCGTCGACTACTCCGGCCGTTCGGTCATCGTGGTCGGCCCGAACCTGAAGTTGCATCAATGCGGTCTCCCCAAAGAGATGGCGCTCGAGCTCTTCAAGCCGTTCGTGATGAAGAAGCTGGTCGACCGTCAGCAAGCGCACAACATCAAGAGCGCGAAGCGCATGGTCGAGCGCGTGCGTCCGGAAGTCTGGGACGTCCTCGAAGAGGTCATCAAGGAACATCCGGTCCTGCTCAACCGCGCACCGACGCTCCACCGTCTCGGCATTCAGGCGTTCGAGCCGGTGCTGGTCGAAGGCAAGGCGATCCACCTCCATCCGCTCGTCTGCGCGCCGTACAACGCGGATTTCGACGGCGATCAGATGGCCGTACATCTCCCGCTCTCGGCGGGCGCCCAGGCGGAAGCGCGCATCCTGATGCTCTCTTCCAACAATATCCTACTTCCCGCGTACGGCAACCCGGTCTCGATCCCGGCACAAGACATGATCTTGGGCCTGTACTACCTCACGTTCCATCGCGACGAGTACAAGGGTCCGGCCAAGGCCGTCGTCACCGGCGACGACATCGAGATCGTACGCCCGCGCAAGAAGCACGCTCCCGCCGAAGACGCGCCGGGCACGCTTCCGACGTTCGGCGATGCGAAGGAAGCCGTCATCTGCTTCGACACTGGCAACATCGGCGTTCAGGAATGGATCTACGTCCGTTGGAACGGGCAGTTCATCAAGACGACGATCGGCCGCGTGATCTTCAACCTGGCCTTCTCGCCGGCTTGGAACCACGCGTTCATCAACCACACGCTCGACAAGAGCGCGCTCAAGAAGCTCATCACCGAGTGCTACCGTCGCTACGGCAACGCCGAGACCGCGCGTTTCCTGGATGCGATCAAAGAGCTCGGCTTCCACTACGCGACGCTCTCCGGTACGACCGTCTCGATCAGCGACGTCGTCGTCCCGCAAGCCAAGCACGACATCATCACCAGGGCCCAGACCGAAGTCGACAAACTTCACTCGCTGTACGACCAAGGATTCATCTCCGAGGACGAACGTTACACGAAGACCATCGACGTCTGGTCGAAGGCATCCGACGAAGTCACCGCAGCCATGCAGGCCGCGCAGAACCCGCTCAACCCGGTCTTCATGATGGCGACCTCGGGCGCTCGTGGTTCGATCGCTCAGGTCAAGCAGCTCGGCGGCATGCGCGGACTGATGTCCGATCCTTCCGGCCGCATTCTCGAGATCCCGGTCAAGGCGTCGCTCAAAGAAGGCCTGACGGTCCTCGAGTACTTCATCTCGACGCACGGTGCGCGTAAGGGTCTTGCCGATACCGCGCTGCGTACGGCCGACTCGGGATACCTGACCCGCCGTCTGGTCGACGTCGCCCAGGACGTGATCATCCGCGAGGAAGATTGCGGCACCAGCGACGGCATCACCGTTGCCGACATCCGCGTCGGCAAAGAGATCATCGAACCGATCTCCGACCGTATGGTCGGCCGTCGTTCGGCCGAAGAGATCCGTCTGGATCCGAAGCGCCCGACGACCGCGATCGTGAAGCGCGACGACGAGATCGACGAAGAAAAGGCGAAAGCTCTCGTCGATGCCGGCGTCACGACCGTCAAGATCCGTTCGGTGCTCACGTGTAAGGCCAAGTACGGCGTCTGTTCGACCTGCTACGGCCGCGATCTCGCGACCGGCAAGCATGCCGACATCGGCACGGCGGTCGGCATCATCGCCGCGCAATCGATTGGCGAGCCGGGAACGCAGTTAACGCTGCGTACCTTCCACACCGGCGGCGTCGCGACGGCCGACATCATCACCGGTCTTCCGCGCGTCGAAGAGATCTTCGAGGCGCGTAAGCCCAAGGGCCAAGCCACGATCACGGAAGTCGCCGGTAAGGTCAAGATCACCGACGACAAGCACCGCCGCCTCATCCACATCGTGGACGAGACGGGCGAAGAGCACGAGTACGACGTTCCGCACGGCACCCACCTCGACGTCCACGAAGGCGACGAAGTCAAGCCGGGCGATCAGTTGAACGAAGGCTCCCTCAATCCGCACGATATCCTGCGCATCAAGGGCGAGACCGCGCTGCAGAACTACCTGGTTCGCGAAGTGCAGAAGGTGTATCGCTCGCAGGGCGTCGACATCAACGACAAGCACATCGAAGTCATCGTTCGTTCGATGCTTCGCAAAGTGAAGATCGTCGAAGGCGGCGACACGCTGATGCTTCCGGGCCAGCTGATCGAAGTCGCGGTCTTCGCCGAAACGAACGCGAAGATCAAGGCGTCGGGCGGCGAACTCGCGACCGCTAATCCGGTGCTCTTGGGCGTCACCAAGGCGTCGCTTGCGACCGAGTCGTTCCTCTCCGCGGCCTCGTTTCAGGAGACGACCCGCGTGTTGACGGACGCCGCGATCAAGGGTAAGCA
>JALYSX010000122.1 GCA_030854585.1 Vulcanimicrobiota bacterium | reverse complement strand
CCCCACGAGAGACGGTAGAGGCTCTTCAGATCGAAGCACGGCCACAGCGCGCGCAGGTCGATGTCGCGCAACGTGCGCGGTCCCCAGAACGGCGGTTCGGGTACCGGGGCAAGATCGCTCTTCACATCGGAGACGGTGACGGTCGCACTCCGTTCCGGTTTCGGTTCGCGTGCGCGATCCCGTTGCTTGAACGCTTCGCCGCGCATCTTCTCCATGAACGCCTCGCGGGCGGCCGGTTCGGCCGTCAGCCGATCCATGATGTCGAGCCCTTCGAAGGCGTCCTTCGCATAGAACAGCCCCGGGCCGAAATAGCGTTCGCCTTCGTCGAGCAACGTGATACGCCGGCCGAAGTCGCGATTGATCGCGGCGCCGCCGACGATCACCGGGAACTGCAGGCCGCGCGTGTCCTGTTCGTGCACGCAGATCGGCATCTGCTTGCTGGTCGAGACGAGCAACGCCGAGAGCCCGATCGCATCCGCACCGACTTCGACGGCCTTCTCGAGGATCACGTTCATCGGCACTTGTTTGCCGAGATCGTGGACGGTGTAGCCGTTGTTGGTGAGGATAGTATTGACCAGGTTCTTGCCGATGTCGTGGACGTCGCCGAAGACGGTCGCGAGAACGACCGTCCCTTTGGTGGCACCCTCTTTGCGCTCCAGGAACTGCTCGAGGTGCGCGACCGCGCGCTTCATCACTTCCGCAGACTGCAGCACGAACGGCAGGATCAACT
This sequence comes from Vulcanimicrobiota bacterium, assembly GCA_030854585.1. Classification (GTDB taxonomy): domain Bacteria; phylum Vulcanimicrobiota; class Vulcanimicrobiia; order Vulcanimicrobiales; family Vulcanimicrobiaceae; genus JALYSX01. Next base: position 2,607 of record JALYSX010000122.1, on the reverse strand, counting down.
CGCCCGCGCCGAACTTATCCCCGACATCTTTCATGGCGGGAAGCAATATCTCGTTGAGCACGTCGACCGGCGACCGTCCGAGCAACGCCTCGTCGATCTTGGCTTCGATGCCGTCTTTGCGCCGCCGCAGGATCGCGTTGTGGATGCGCGTTTCGACCGGGAGAGCTGCCTCTTCGTCGATGCTTGTCGTGCTCTCGACGGTGACGTTCTCGAACCGCTCGATCAGATGCTGGAGCGCGTCCGGATGGCGATTGAAGATCAGGTCGTCGCAGAGCCGGCGCAACTCCGTATCGATTTCGGCGTAGGGCGTGATCTCTTGCGGGTGCACGAGCGCACAATCCAAGCCCGCATCGACGCAGTGATGTAAGAAGGTCGAGTTGAGCGCAGCCCGCGCGGCCGACTTCAACCCGAACGAGACGTTGCTGACGCCGAGCGACGTGAGCACCCCGGGCAGCTCTCGCTTGATCAGTCGGATGCCCTCGATCGTCTCGACGGCCGAATCGGCGAACTCCGCGTCGCCGGTCGCGAGCGTAAACGTGAGGTCGTCGAAGATCAGCGCGCCGGCGGGAATGCCGTACTCGCCGACCACGATGCCGTGGATGCGCTGCGCGACCTCGAGTTTGCGCTGCGCCGTCTTGGCCATACCGACCTCGTCGATGGTGAGCGCGACCAGGGCCGCGCCGTGCTCCTTCGCGAGCGGCACGACGATGTCCATCTTGGCGCGCCCGGCTTCGAGATGGATCGAGTTGACGATCGCGCGGCCCGGATAGTTCTGGAGCGCGACCTCGACGACTTTGGGCTCGGTCGAGTCGATCATGAGCGGAACTTCGATCGACTGCGCGAGCTTGCGCACGACCTCGCGCATCTGCCCGTCTTCGTCGACCCGCTCGGTCAGTGCGACGCAGATATCGAGCACGTGAGCGCCGCCCTCGACCTGTTCGCGCGCGACCAACCAGATCGTATCGTAGTCGTCTGCGAGCAACAGGCGCTTCATCTTGCGCGAGCCCTGCGAGTTGATGCGTTCGCCCACCAAGAGCGGACGCGGTTCCTGATCGAGCGCGACGCCGGTCATCGCCGAGGCGGCCCATTGCAACGGTTTCGGCGTCGGAGTGCGGCCGCGGACACCATCGCTCTCGAGCTTGTCGATCAGCGCGCGGATCGCGCGGATGTGCGCGGGCGTCGATCCGCAACAACCGCCGACCACGTTCACGCCGAACTCGCGCACGAAGTCGGCCAGTTCGCCCGCGAGTTCGTCGGGCGATTCGGGATAGATGGTCTCGCCCTTGGGTCCCATCAACGGCAGGCCGGCGTTCGGGATGACGCTCACGTACTGCGGCGAGTTCTCGGTCAGATAGCGCATCGAATCGCGCATCTGGGCGGGGCCGGTCGAGCAGTTCAAGCCGACGATCTCGACGTCGAGCGAACCGAGGATGGCGCAAATCGCGCGCACGTCGGTGCCGAGCAACATCCGGCCCTCGGTGATCAAGGTCGGCTGGGCTTGGATCGGAACGCGTTTGAGGCCCTTGGCGAACTCGCGATGGATGCCGGCGATCGCGGCCTTGAGCTCGAGGATGTCTTGCATCGTCTCGAGCAGCAATAGGTCGACGCCACCCTCGATCAGGGCGCGCGCCTGCTCGCCGTAGAGCGCTGCCAGCTCCTCGTACGTCACCTTCGAGAGCGATGGATCGGAGGACGAGATCAGCATGCCGGTCGGGCCCATCGAACCCGCGACGAAGCGCGGCCAATCGGGCGTCGAGAACTTGGCGGCTGCGGCACGTGCGAGTCGTGCGGCACCGAAGTTAACCTCGTAGGTCTTCGCGCCGAGGCCGAACTCGTCGAGCTTCAGGCGCGACGCGGTGAACGAGTCGGTCTCGACGACGTCGGCGCCGGCCGCGAAATAGGTCTCGTGAACGGTCTGGATGACGTCGGGCCGCGAGAGGACCAGCGCCTCGTAACAGCCGAGGTAGCGGTCGCCGCCGAAATCTTCGGCGCGCAGTTCCATCGCCATGAGCTCGGTGCCCATCGCTCCGTCATAGACGAGGACGCGTTCCGCAACGCGTTTGAGGTAGTCGGACAATTCGTTTATCTCGCTTTTTCGATGGCGACGATCGGACGGCAGCGGATCGCTCCGACGGCGCGTCCGGCTCGATTATACAGCACCGGGCGGGCGAAAGACGCGAGTTTGGTCACTTGGGCCTGGTCGAGGGCGCCCAAGGCCCAGAGGGCGGCGACGGTAGAAGGTGCTCGGCCGCGCGAGCTACCGTCGATGACCTTGGTCGCCAAACCGATGCCCTGCGGGATGGCGGAGACGACGTGCACGCCTTCGGCTCCGACCTTGCAGGCGATCGTCCCAGCGCCCGCTCGCATCAGCTCCGCGTCGAACTCGCCCGTACCGCTGACATGCTCCGGAAACGCGACCATCGCATCCCGCACGATCGCAAGCGCCGCCGCGTCGGAATCAGAGACGCCGCGCAGGGTCGCGAAGCGCGCGAACGCGAGCGCCGCACGCCGAAGCGGGGTCGCATAGACCGGGATGCCGCAACCGTCCACGCCGAGCGGCCAGCGGCTCGGATCGTCGTCGCTCATGCGCGCGCAGAACGCGAGGAT
>JALYSX010000090.1 GCA_030854585.1 Vulcanimicrobiota bacterium | reverse complement strand
ACCCTGTTATCCTGTCCAAAAGACCTATGGCAAAAGCACGCGTAATTGCCGCGATGAGCGGCGGAGTGGACTCGGCGGTGGCCGCCGGGCTCCTGGTCGAAGCCGGCTACGACGTCGTCGGAGTGACGATGCGGATGTATGCGCCTACCCGCGCGCCCCACGCCAAGAGCTGTTGCGGCATCGACGATTTCGACGACGCCCGCCGGAGTGCCGCGACCCTCGGGATCCCGCACTACGTCTTGAATTTCCAGGAGACGTTCCGCAAGAATGTGATCGAGCGCTTCGCCGACGACTATGCCGCCGGCCGGACGCCCAACCCGTGCGTCTCGTGCAACAACTTCGTGAAGCTCGGCACCCTACGCGAATACGCCGACCGCTTGGGCGCGCAGTACGTCGCGACCGGCCACTACGCGCGCATCGATCATCGCGACGACGGCCCGCATCTGTATCGCAACGAGTACTCGAAAGATCAAGCCTACGCGCTCGCGCAGTTGACGCCCGCACAACTCGCGACCCTATTGCTCCCGCTCGGCGAACTCGACAAGGACGCGACCCGCGCGCATGCGCTTCGCTTCGGCATGCCGGTCCACGATAAGGTCGAGTCGCAAGACATCTGCTTCGTCGAAGGCAGCGACTATCGCGAAGTCCTCGAACGCGTCCGCCCCGGCATCAACACCGCAGGCGACGTGACCGACGCCGACGGCGCGAAGGTCGGCGCACATACCGGTATCGCCAACTACACGGTCGGCCAGCGCCAGGGCTTGCCCGCAAGCAGCGACGGCGCTAAGTTCGTCACGCGCGTCGATGCCAAGACGAACACGATCGTGATCGGCCGCGAAGACGAACTCTACTCGAACGACCTGATCGCCGACGAAGTCAACCTGATCCGCCCGGAACGCTTTGAAAATGGGCCTACGGACGTGCTCGCGATGGTCCGCTATCGCGCCGTACCCGCGCCCGCAAAGGCGACCGTCCTCGCCGACGGCAGCCTAGAACTCTCGTTCGAGCAAGCACAGCGCGCGATCACGCCCGGCCAACTCGTCGCCTTCTTCGACCCAGCCGGCGAAGAAGTACTCGGCGCCGCAACGATCCGGGAGCCGCGCTAGCCGTTCCCGCAATCGTGTCATCCTGAAGAGCGCGAAGCGCGTCTCGAAGGACGTCGCGCAACGCTGCGCCGAGTTCTCCACTCTGGCTACGCCGTAGCGAGCGCGACGTCGTCGCGGAGGTTCCAGTATGTATCGCGGATGACGGGTTTGAAACCCGCGGTGACGATCAGGTTTTCGAGATCTTTGCGGGTCGCTTCGTTGGTGGAGCCGGCGTCGTGAACGACCTGCTCTTCGAGAATCGTGCCGCCCATGTCGTCGCAGCCGTAGAAGAGCGCGAGCTGGCCGAGTTTGAGGCCCGGCGTCAGCCATGAGGCCTGCAGATGCCGGAAATTGTCCAAGAAGAGGCGCGAGACGGCGAGCACGCGCAGATACTCGAGGCCGGTCGCCTCTTTTCCGCGCAGCGGCGTCTTGTGCGGCACGTAGTACCACGGGATGAACGCGGTGAAGCCGTGCGTCTCGTCCTGCAGATCGCGCATCACGAGCATATGCTCGATCCGTTCGTCGTCGGTCTCGACCGAGCCGAACATCATGGTCGCCGTCGTGGGCATGCCGAGCAGTTGGGCCTGGCGCATCACGTCGAGCCACGCCTGCGGCGCGACCTTGCGCGCGGAGATCCGTTTGCGCACGCGCTCGACCAGGATCTCGGCGCCGGCGCCTGGGAGCGACTTCATGCCGGCGGCCTTGAGGCGTTTGAGCACGTCGGTAACCGAGAGCTCCTCGACCTTCGAGAGGCCGAGCACTTCGGAGACCGAGAGCGAGTGGACGTCGACCTTCGGGTACTCGACGCAGACGCGCGCGAAGAGCTCTTCGAACCACGGCAGGCCGAGTTCCGGATTGACGCCGCCCTGGATCATGATCTGGGTCGCGCCCTGATCGGCTGCGAACTTGACGCGCTCGAGCACCTGGTCGTGCGACATCGTATAGCCTTCTTTGTGTTTCTCCGGGCGGAAAAACGCGCAGAAGGTGCAGTGGACGTTGCAGACGTTGGTGTAGTTGATGGTGGTGTCGATCACGTAGGTGACGATGTTGCCCGGGTGCAGGGCCATCCGGCGCGCGTGCGCGGCCATGCCCAGCTCGTGCAGATCGCCTTCCTTATAGATGCGCACGCCTTCGTCGTACGAGAGGCGGCCGCCATCGGCAGCCTTCTTGATCAGATCGCTAACGGGAGACGACACCGATGACCTCCGGAAGAACGGGCGGCAGTTCCGCGATCGCGCCGATGGCGCGAAGCTCGCGGCAGTATGCCCGAAGACCGCTCTGCGCGGCCGAGTGGAACGTGAAGTTGAGTTTCGCGTAGTAGCGCTCGTAGAACCCCTCGGGGCGAGCGATCGCGCTCTGCGCGCGCGCGACCACGCGCTCCATATTTCCGCGCGACCAGGTATACGCATCCGTGAGCGCGTGCATGCAGGCGCGCACCGCCTCGGGATCGCGCTCGTAGGCGTCGCGACGGGCGGCCCAGACCGCGAAGACGGTCTGCTCGCCGGTCCACTCGTGCCAGAGCGTACCGAGATCGTAGACGTTCTGCTCGGGCAGTTCGAAAATCGCGTCGATCGCTTTGTCGCCGATCAGAAGCGCGGCCTTGCCTTCGCGGGCACGCTCGAGCGGTGCGTCGTCCTCGACGTAGATCGGCGTCACGCCGTAGCGACGCTCCATCAGGACCCGCAACAGATTGCGGCCGCTCGCCGACTCCTTGGTGACGTAGATCTCGGTGCCGTCGAGCAGCGCGGGCGGAGCGGAGGAGATCAGCACGACCGAGATGACCTCGTCGCGCGCGCCGATGCAGAGATCCGGTAACAGCACGAGCTTGTCCGCGTTGGCGGCATAGGCGAACGCGCTGATCGGGCTCAAGTCCAGGGCACCGTCGACCAGCATCGCGTTCAAGCGCGACGGGACGTCGGCGTGCAGCGACCCCGGATACGCGATCGTACCTTCGTCGAACGCGGCATAGATCGGCAGATCGTTGGTGTACTTGATCCGCCCGGAGCGAAGTTCGGACACTAGACCGTCGCCAACTCGCGCTCGGGCGGCGTCCAGTCCGCGGGGAACTCGTCGTAGGTCGAGTTGCGGCGGACGGGCTCGTAGCCTGCGGCCTCGATCAAGCGACGGAACTCGCGGTCGTCGACGTACTGCCCCGAGCTCGTGCCGGCGGAGTGATAGATCAGCTCTTCGTCGGTCGAACCGTGGGTACCGTCCATATCGTCCGCGCCGAACTCGAGCGCGACCTGACAGACCTTGATGCCCTGGATCATCCAGTACGCCTTGATGTGATCGAAGTTGTCGAGCATCAGTCGCGAGACCGCGAACATGCGCAGGTCGTCGAGGCCCGTCGTCCAGCCGCAGTCGTTCATCTCGTTGCCGTCGGGATGGAACGCAAGGGGAATGAACGCGTTGAAGCCCGGCGACTTGCGCTGCGATTCGCGCAGACGGATCAGATGGTCGACGCGATCTTCGAGCGATTCGATCTGGCCGTAGAGCATGGTCGCATTGGACGCGACGCCCTGGCGATGCAGCTCTTCGTGGATCCCGAGCCAGTTCTCGCTGTTGACCTTGTTCGGACAGATCTTCTTGCGCGTCTCTTCGGCGAAGATCTCGGCGCCGCCGCCGTTGACGTTGTCGAGACCGGCTTCCTTGAGCGTCGCGATCATCTCGGCGAACGACATGCGATGGCGCTTGGCCATGTACTCGATCTCGGCGGCCGTGAAGAACGAGAGCTGGACGTGCGGCAGCGCTTCCTTGAAGCGACGCATCAGCGGGAGCCAATAGTCGAGCGAGAGCTGACGCGGGTCGTGCCCGCCGACGATATGGATCTGGTTGAAGTTGGTCCCGGTCTCGATCGCCTTCTCGAAGACGACGTCGGCCGGCATCCGGACGACGCGGTCTTTCTCCTTGAACTCGTCCACCGCGAACGCGCAGAACTTGCAGCCGGCGTAGCAGACGTTGGTCGAGTTGATGTAGCGGTTGAGGACGTAGAAGACTTTCTTGCCGCTCTTGCGCTCTTTCTGTTTGCGCGCCATCCGGCCGAGATTGTGGATGTCGGGCGTGGTGAAGAGCGCCAGACCGTCGGCCATCGAGAGCGGAATGCCCTCGTCGACCTTGTTCTCAATCGCGCGAAGAACGGGATCCATCGGGTAATTCATGTCGATATCACTCTAGGGCTGCTGGCGCTCGGAGCAAAGGACCTTTATCGACGGAGCGCCCCGGCTCCCGCGCAAACGAGGGCTACGGCCAGCAGGGCCCCGCCGAGCAGGTCGGTCGGATAGTGCGCACCAAGAGCCAGGCGCGACCACAGGATCCCGAGCATCAGGGAGACCAGAAACCAAGCGACGACCCGCCGACCGGGCAGATCGCTCTGATCGATCAGCCAGGCCCAGAGCCCGAAAAAGCCTACCGAGATGGCCGCGTGCGAGGACGGGAAGCTGAAGGCCGTCTCGCGCTTGACCACCCAGCCGAGCGGTCGCGGGCGGGCGATGAGATGTTGAAGCTGGTCGCTTGCGAGCCAGCAGACCAGGAGCGCCCCGAGACTGAAGAGGATCCGGCTGCGCCAAGCCGGCACCCGCCAGGCGACGAACAGCAGCACGATGCCGACCGGCCCGAGCACGATCGGATAGCATGTCTCGGTCAACCACCACGCGACGAGGGTCGAGTGATCGAGCAACGCGCCCGAGAGCTTCGCCAGTGGTCCAGGCTCGCCGAAGCGTAACACGTAGAGCCCGAGTGCGAGGAAGGCGATCGCGCAGACGGCGGCCGCGACGAAGAGCGGGCGCCTAGTCCCTGCTTGCAAAGAGATCTTGCTGGTCGGACTTGCCCAGGCGCGAGGCGATCTGTTCGAGTTCGGCCAGGCCGAGAATGATGCGTCGCGGTTTGGTGCCTTCGTGCTGCCCGACGACCTTGAACTCTTCGAGTTGCTTCATGATGCGGACCGCGCGCGGGTGGCCGATCGAGAACTTCGACTGCAGCTGCGCGGTCGACGCGTACTGCGTCTCGATGATGAACGTGGCCGCCTCGTAACAGAGCGGATCGACGTCCTTCTTCGCGCTGTCCTCGTCCGAGATCGGCACGAAGTCGACATCGAGCAGATTGTCCGGGCGCGCCTGCTTCGCCCAGAAATCCACCAGGCGCGAGACCTCGTTGTTGTTGATCAGCGCGCCCTGAGCACGAACGGGTTTGGGCGCATCGATCGGGAGATAGAGCATGTCGCCGCGGCCGAGCAGGCGTTCCGCGCCGCCCATGTCGAGAATCGTGCGCGAATCGATCTGCGAACTGACCGCGAATGCGATGCGCGACGGGATGTTCGCTTTGATGAGACCCGTGATCACGTCGACCGACGGGCGTTGGGTCGCGACGATCAGGTGGATGCCGGTCGCGCGCGCCAACTGCGCGAGGCGCATGATAGTCGTCTCGACCCGGGCCGGGGCGATCAGCATCAGGTCCGCGAGTTCGTCGATGATGATCACGACGTACGGCAGCTTCTCGTCCGGATACTTGGCGTTGTACTCTTCGATCTTACGAACGCCGGCTTTGGCGAAGCGCTCGTAGCGCGTGTCCATCTCCTTGGTCATCTCGAAGAGCGCGCCTGCGGCCAAGCGAGGATCGGTGATGACGTCCTTGATCAGATGCGGGATGCCGTTGTAAACGGTCAGTTCGACGCGCTTCGGATCGATCATCAGCATCTGCACTTGATCCGGCGTCGCCGACGAGAGCAGCGAGGCGATTATGCAGTTCAAGCAGACCGATTTACCGGCACCGGTCGCGCCCGCGACCAGCAAGTGCGGCATCTTGGCGAGGTCGCCGAAGACCGGTCGACCGGTGATGTCCTTGCCGAGCGCCATCCAGAGCGGCGGCACCTGACCGCGATTGGGGATCGCTTCGAGGATCTCGCGCACCGCGACGATCGAGACGGTCGCGTTCGGAACCTCGATGCCGACCGCGCTCTTGCCCGGGATCGGAGCTTCGATCCGGACCGAGGTCGCGGCGAGCGCGAGCGCGATGTCGTCGGCGAGCGATGCGATCCGTGAGATCTTGACGCCGCGTTCCGGCTTCAACTCGTAGCGCGTGATGCTCGGACCGCGCTCGATGTGCGTGACCTTGGCGCCGACGCCGAACGAGGCCAGCGTATCTTCCAAGACGTGCGCACGGTTCGACTCATCGACGGCCTGCGCTTGGGGCGGATCGAAGAGCGAAAGATCCGGCAAGCGATAGGTCCGCGCGACGCCCGGCATGCTTGCGGCTTCGTAATCGCCGACGACGGCGCTCGCGGGAGCGATCACATCTTCTGGCTCGTCCGGTTCGACCACGATGGTCGGAGGCGGCACGTGCGGCACGAACGCTTCGATCGGCACGATCTGGCGCGAGGGCTCGTCTTCGACGTCGTCCTCATCGACCGGCTCGTCGTCCTCTTCATCATAGACGAACGGCGCGGGCTTCGCACGCTTGGGAATGGCGGCTTTCGGATCGGGCTTGGGAAGCGCGAATGCATCCCGGACGTTCGCATGGCCGTCGGGGAGCGCGATCTTGGGCAGACGAATGCCGGCGAAGACCCCGACCAGCCAGCCGATGATCTTCTTCAGGCTGGCGTTGGTCAGCCAGAGCGAGAGGGCCAGAACGCCGACGGTCAGCACAATCCAGGAACCGGCTGAACCCAGGAGCGCGTGCAACGCCCACCAGATATTCGAGCCGACGAACCCGCCCGCACGCGAGCCGCCCGCTCCGAACGCGGCATCGATCATCAGGAAGTAGCCGAGCGAAGCAAGGCCGAGGGTTGCGACCATTCTCGGAACATTGATCTCGAGAAAGATAATGACGCCGAACAGCCCGACCAGGACCGGGAAAAGCGGCGCGCCCCCTCCAAAGACCAGGTGGAGCGTTTGCGCCGTCCAGCCACCTATCTTTCCGGCTGCCTGCGGAAATGCAAGAGCGACCCCGAGCAGTAGGGCCAATCCGATCGCCGCAATGCCGACGATCTCGAGGTTGAGTCTCGCTGACGATGTCGCCTTGCGGCGAACGCGTGCCATGAGAACAGCCGTTTCGCGAAGGAGTTCCATTGACCCCGCCGACCATCGTCGTCCTCGGAGGCGACCAGACCGGACAAGAACTACTCGCCGAATCGCTACGCGTACTCGACAAGTCGGTGATCGACGTCGAGTTGGCGTTCGAAACGTTCGACCTCTCGCTCGAAAAGCGTCGCGAAACGCAGAACCAAGTCGTCCGCGACGCCGCCGAGGCGATGAAGAAACACAAGCTCGGCTTGAAAGCCGCGACCATCACGCCCGAGATCAAAGGCGATGTCGGCTCGCCGAACGCGATCCTGCGCAAGGCGATCGACGGCAAAGTGATCGTACGGACCGGCCGCAAACTTCCGCGCGTCCGTCCGGTCGCGGGCATCCACGCGCCGATCTCGGTGGTGCGCATGGCCGTCGGCGACGCCTACGGCGCCGAGCAGTGGCGCGAGGGCGATCAGGGTGCCGGCGACGAGGTGGCCTG
>JALYSX010000010.1 GCA_030854585.1 Vulcanimicrobiota bacterium | reverse complement strand
CCCTTTACAATTGTTCGGCGAGCGACGCCTTCGTCCACAGCGGCCGCGGCCACGGCTTTCGCTACGGCGTCGACCACGCGGGGGTCGAAGACGCTCGGGATGATGTACTCGGCGCTCCGCTCGTCGTCCGTCACGATGGCGGCGATCGCCCTGGCAGCCGCCAACATCATGCCGTCGGTGATCCGGCGGGCCCGGACGTCCAAAGCGCCCCGGAAGATGCCCGGGAAGGCCAGCAGGTTGTTGACCTGGTTCGGGAAGTCGGAGCGACCGGTCGCGATCACCGCCACGAAGGGGGCGGCGGCGTCCGGCATGATCTCGGGGGTCGGGTTTGCCATCGCGAAAACGATCGGGTCCCGGCCCATCTTCTGGATATCCTCCGGGGTAAGGATGCCGGGGGCCGAGACGCCGATGAAAACGTCCGCCCCGACCAGCACTTCGCCGAGCGTCCCGCGACGGTTCTCGACGTTGGTATTTTCGGCCAGCCAACGCCAATGCGGATTGTCGTAGCGATCGGTGCGGTTCAGGGCGCCGGCGCGGTCGACCGGGATCACGTCGCGCACGCCGACGTCGAGCAGCATCTTGATGGTCGCGGTGCCGGCCGCGCCGGACCCCGAGACGACGACCTGCAGATCTTCGATCCGTTTGTTCACGACCTGCGCGGCATTTATCAGCGCCGCCAGGATGACGACGGCGGTGCCGTGCTGATCGTCGTGCATCACCGGGATGTCGAGGCGCTCGACCAGACGCTTCTCTATTTCGAAGCAGCGCGGTGCCGAGATGTCTTCGAGGTTGATTCCGCCGAAGGCGGGCGCGATGCGCACGATCGTCTCGACGATCTCGTCGACGTCTTTGGTGTCGAGGCAGATCGGGAACGCGTCGATGTCGGCGAACTGTTTGAAGAGCATCGCTTTGCCCTCCATCACCGGCAACGCGCCGAGCGGGCCGATATCACCCAGGCCGAGCACGGCGGTCCCGTCGGTGACGACCGCGACCGTGTTGCGTTTGATCGTGAGCGTGAACGCCTTATGCGGATCGGCCGCGATCGCCATCGAGACGCGTGCCACGCCGGGCGTGTAGACGATCGAGAGATCCTGGCGATTCTTGACCGGGATCTTCGGCTCGATCCGGATCTTGCCGCCCAGGTGCGCGAGGAAGATCGCATCCGAGATGCTTTGCACCAAAACGCCGTCGATCGATTCGACCGCGCGACGCACGTCGTTGCCGATCACGTCGCTCGAGACGTTGATCGTCACATCGCGCACGACCGTGGCCTTCGTGACGTTACGCATGTCGACGGCGGCGACCACGCCGCCCGCATCGCCGATGGCGTTCGCGAGCTGCGCGAAGGCGCCGGCGGTGTTCGGCATCTCGACGCGCATCACGAGAGTGAAATTGATGGCTACCTGGGGCAACGTTACTTCCTCTTTCTTCCCTCGACGAGTGCGGCTAGTTGCCGCTGATCGTCATCTCGGCGACGCGGAACGATGGCGAGACGACGCTTCCGTCGAATCGCAGGTCCGCGGCGACCGCATCGATTCCGGCCAGCATGTCGGGCAGACTTGCCGCAATCGTGAACTCCTCGATCGGATAGGCGAACTCGCCGTTCTCGATCACAAACCCGCGCGCTCCTCGGCTGTACGTCCCGGTCGCGTGCTCCGTCGCGAACCCGATCGTATCCAGAACCAGGACGCCCCGAGGGGTCTTGGCCACCAATTCCGCGAGCGACCCCGTTCCGGCCTCTAAATAGAGGCTATTCGGCCCGATTCCGCCCGCCGCCGCGTTGCCCGTGGTAGCGGCTCCGAGTCGACGCGCGAAGTACGAGTCGTAGAGAAACGAGCGCAGAACGCCCTTTTCGAAGACGACCGTACGCCGCGTCGCGACCCCCTCGCCGTCGAACGGCGAGCTCCCGAGCCGACCGGGCAGGCGCCCGTCATCGACGATGGTCGCGAGGTCGCTTCCGATCCTCTCTCCGATCCGGCCCGCCAGCCACGAGTTGCCGATGGCCACATTGGCCGCGCTGATCGCAGAGAAGATATCTGCCAGGACCGATGCCGCCACGTCGCGTTCGAAGATGACCGGAACGCGCATCGTGTTCGGTTTGCGGGCACCGAACATCTCGGTCGTCCGCGAGACTGCGACGCGCGCGACTTCGGCGTTGCTCTCGAGTTCGTCGAGACGGCGAGCGGCCGTCTCGTAGTGGGCCGTGCGTTTGTGCGGGCCGTCGTGCGCGACCGGGCTGGTCGAACGGCTCACCCGGGTCGCCACATAGCTGCCGGCAAACCCGTCGGAATTGGCGAGCGCGACGAGCGAACTCGAATCGCCGAAGTGCGAACCGCTGCTGTTGACGATGCGCGGGTCGACGATGCGGAGCGCGCGCTCGATCTCGAGCACGTCCTCGGCACCGGCGTCGTCGCCGCGCGAGACGATCGCCGAATCGTAGAGTTCGAGATCGGGAACCGTCTCGGCGCGCTCGTCCGGAAGGCGCGCGAGTTCGTCGACCGCGACGTGCGCCGCTTGCGAGACCGCGCGTGCGAGCGCGTCACGCAGGCGGTCGCGATCGAAGTCGGCGGTCGCAAACGTCGCCTTGCGTCCGTCCACGAAGACGCGGACCGTCAGACTCTTACCGGTCGATTGCTCGAGTTTGGTGATGACCGCTTCGCGTGCTTCGACCGAGAGCCGCCGTCCGATACCGACGGTCGCTTCGGCGGCGCTCGCACCGGCCGCTAGAGCCAGCGCGATCACATCCCGCGCCGTAGCTAGCGCCTCGTCGCTATTCACCCGTACCGCCCACGGTGATCGCCGATATCTTCACGGTCGGCATGCCGACGCCGACCGGAACGTATTGCCCACCTTTTCCGCACGTGTAGTGCCGACTCGCAAGGCGCGAATCGTTGCCGACCGCCGTCACCTTGGTCATCGCTTCCGGGCCGTTCCCGACGATGGTCGCGTTCTTGATCGGCGCGGTGATCTTGCCGTCTTCGATCAGATAGCCCTCCGCGACCATGAACACGAAATCGCCCTTGGATATCTCGACCTGCCCGCCGCCGAAGCCCTTGGCGTAGATGCCGCGTTTGGTCGAGGCCAGGATCTCATCGAACGTGCTCTCGCCGTTCGGCATATAGGTATTGCACATGCGTGGCTGCGGCATCGAGCGGAACGACTGACGGCGACCGCTGCCGGTCGGAGCGACGTGCATCAGGCGCGCGTTCAGGCGATCCTGCATGTAGCCGCGCAGAACGCCGTTCTCGACGAGCACCTTGTGCGCGCCCGCGACGCCCTCGTCGTCGACCGATATGCTGCCGCGTTCGCCCGGGATGTCGCCGTCGTCGAGTATCGTCACGAGTTCGTTCGCGACGCGTTCGCCGACGCGTCCGCTGTAGAGCGAGACGCCGCGTCGATTGAAGTCGCTCTCGAGGCCATGCCCGACCGCCTCGTGCAGCAGCACGCCGCCGGCGCCCGCTCCGACGACCATCGCCATCTCGCCGGCCGGAGCCGGTACGGCTTCTACGTTGACGACCGCGATGCGCGCGGCCTCGCGCGCGATCGCTTCGGGATCGTGTTCGTCGTAGTAGTTGATCGAGGTCCGGCCGCCATCGGCCGCGTATCCCGAACCGCGTTCGTTCCCGTCCGACGTGACGGCCTGGACGCCGAGCGTCACGAGCGGCCGGCGGTCGTGGACGATGCGCCCGTCGCTGCTCGCGATCCAGACGTCTTGGACTTCGTCGACCACGTGGGCGTTGACCGCGGTAACGCGCCGATCGAACCCGCGCGCGGCGACGTCGGCGCGAGAGAGCAGGTCGGCGTAGAGATGCGATACGGCATGGTCGGCACGATGCTGATCGTAGAGCGCGACCACTTCGGCGGGCGCGATCGCGATGGAGGCGTGCGCGCGATGCGGCGCGTTGCGCGCGATCAGCGAGGCCGCGTCGGCGGCCCGCATCAGCGATTCGATCGAGAGATCGTCGGAGTAGCCGTAGCCGGCCGACTCGCCCACAATCACGCGGATCCCGACGCCTTGCGTCAGGCTCAATCCGCTCTCGTGGATCCGGCCGTCCTGCAGGCGATACGAGAGAGCGTTGCGGCGCTCGCAGAAGACGTCGGCGTAGTCGCCACCGTTGCGAAGCGCGCGGGAGAGCAAGCGGGTGAGTATATCGTCATCGAGCATCGTTTCGGGTTACATCGCCGCAAGAGCATCGACCGCCTGCACGATAGAGGCATCCGCGCGACGCGAGACGCCGTCGATGACGAACGCGAATGCCACCCGGCCGTGGTGCCGCGTCGTCACGTAGCCCGCGAGCGAATCGACGCCGTCGAGGTGGCCGCTCTTGGCGCGGACCCGCCCGAGTGCGGCGGTGAAGTGATAGTCCTTGAGCGTCCCTTGCTTGCCGCCGAGCGGAAGCAGGTCGAGCAGCGATGCGTCACCGCCCCGGCGCTGCGCATCGACCAGGACGCTTGCGAACGTGATCGCCGCAGCGCGATCGGCGTGTGCGAGGCCGCTACCGTCGACCGTATGCAGTCCGGGTGTCGGAATGTCGCGCTCGCGCAAGAATGCTCGTTCTGCCGCCAAGCCGTCGGCGTCGCTCGCGGTGCCACCGATCGCACCGAGCCGGCGCATCAACTGCTCGGCGAAGTGGTTGTTGGAGTGGACCAGCATGAACGCGACCAGCTTTCGTAGCGGCGCCGAGCGATGCGTCCAGAGGATCCGCGCGTCGAGTGGTGTGACGCCGGTGCTCGCCGGCGCACTCAGGGCGATCCCGTGGTCGCGCAGCATCCGATCGAAAACGGCCCCGGCGTAGTGCGCGAGGCCGTGGACCGGGACCCAGATCTTCTCTTCGTCGCCCGCTGGGATGCTGCCGGACACACGATACCCGTTCGGAATCGCGGTCGCGTCGATCGAGACGTCCGGCGCCGCGTCCCTCGAAAGCGTCTGCACCATTCCATCGAACCGCACGGCCGAGCTCGGCGGCACGAACGTGACGCGCGCGTTCGAACCCGGCGTGCCGGCGACGACGTGAAACTCGACGGTATCCTCATCGAGTGAGATGCCGCTGGTCGGAGCCTGGAAGCCCTCGTTCGCATCCGCCGAATTCCAGAGCGGATTGATCTCGGGAGGCGCGACGGCGTTCGCGTCCACGATCACACGGCCCGCGACGCGATGTAGACCGCTCGCCGCGAGGAGCCTCGCGGCGCCGCTCAAGTCCTCGCGCACCAGCGACGGATCGCCGGAACCCTCGAGCCAGAGATCGCCGCCGAGGGTTCCGTCGGCATCGATCGGATCGCGCGCGGCCAGGATCGTCGAGAAACGATAGTCGGGACCGAGGCGCGCGAGCGCGGCCGATGCGACGATCAGTTTGAGGGTCGAGGCCGGCGTCAGCGCGCGGTCGGGGCGATCTGCGAAGAGCGTACGCCCGTTCGCGTCGAGCACGACCAGGCTCCAGTCGTCCGCATGTGCGAGGGCGGGCGCGAACGCGCGCTCGAGCGCGACGTGCAACGCATTCGCGCGCGCGGGCGCGCTCGGTCCCATCGCCGCGAACGCGACCAGCGCGAGCAGCGCGAGGCCCTTACGAGCGCGCGAGCGCTTCGATCTTCTCTTGGAGTTTTCGATGCTCGTCACGCAGTGCGTCGACGTCGTCGCGCAGACCCGAGACCTGCGCCGGCACCGCACGGCCTTCGCGGATGCGGATCGCAGCTTCTCCCGCATCGCGACGGACGCGGCCATCGGCGGCGGCATCCGCAACGCGCGCGAGCGTGCCCAGATGGCGTGGGTCGCCGAGGTTCTCGATCGCGGCGATCGCCGCAAGCGAGACCAGGAACATCGGATCGTCGGCGAACCGGTCGAGCGCACCCACCACGCGCGTCCGTTCGCTCTCTACGAGCTCGCCATGGCGACCGAGCGCGCCCATCGCCGCGCGGCGAAGGCCTTCGTCGCGCCCGTACGCACAAGCTCCGAGGATCGCCTCCGTCGCGCGCGCATCGGCGAGCTCCGCCAACCCTCGAACGGCACCGGCTTCGACGGTCGCGTTCCAGGAATGTCCCGCAAGCGCCGCCGTCAACGCATCGAACGCGCGCGGGTCGCGGGTACGACCGAGCGCGCCGAGCGCGGCCGAGCGCACGAAGTAGGATACGTCCTTCTGCAACGCAAGCAACGCGCTTGCCGTCTCGGCGTTGCGGAAGTTTCCGAGCGCTGCGGCCACCGCACGGCGGACCTTCGGATTCGCGTGCGAGAGAGCGTCGCGAAGGATCGCGTTCGCCCACGGCGCGCGCGTCTTGCCGAGCGCGGCCGCGGTCTCTGCAAGGACGCCCCAGAACGGATCGCTCTCAAACGCGCGTGCGACTGCGCCGCGTGCCGCCGTGGAGCCGTCTTTGGCGAGTTCGCGGGCCGCGCGGATGCGCGCGACCACGCTCGGATCTCCGCCGAGAACGGTGGCGGCACGACCCGGTCCGAACGCGGTGGTGACGCTTCCGAGGATGAACGCACCCGAGTCGTAGCGGATCAGTTTGGGCTCGGCCTCGAGCGGGATCGTGAACGTCTCGTGTTCGCGCTCGACGTGGAGCTTGATAAGCTTCTCGCCCGGCAGCGGACCGGCGCCGAAGTTCGCGGCCGGCGTCCCGGGCGCATCGGCGAGCACGCCGAGCTCCACGTCGAAACGATAGGCGGGCGCATCCTTCGTGACCGCCTGCTTCTGATCGATCGTGATGGTCGCGACCTTGCGCTCCGCATCCCAGCCCGTCTTGATCTCGAGTTCCGGGTGGCCGCCACGAAAGACCCACTGGTCGAAGAAGTCGCGCATGTTCCGCCCGGTCGCCTCCTCGATCGCGCGTATCAGGTCGATGGTCTCGACGTTGCGCTGCTTGTTGCGGTCGACGTAGTGGCGGATCGAGCGCCAGAAGCGCGCGTCGCCGAGTTCGCCGCGGAGCATGTGCAGGGTCGCGCCCCCTTTTTCGTAGAGGTGGCGATCGAAGAGTTCGATCGGATCGCGATAGCGGTTGCAGACGATCGGACGCCGGTAGCGGTCGCCGTCCTCTTCCACGTAGCGCGCGGCGCACTCGAAGTTGTCGTAGAGATACTCGTCGTAGCCGAGATCCGCTTCGCGCCAGATCGTTTCGAAGTAGGTGGCGAAGCCTTCGTTCAGCCAGGCGTGGGACCAATCGCGGCAGGTCAGCAGATCGCCGAACCATTGGTGCGCGAGTTCGTGCGAGACCAGCGGGTCGCTCGAGAAATCGAGATGCGCGACTTCGTCGTGCAGGGTACGATCGGTCTGGGTCGTCGCCGACGTATTCTCCATCCCGCCGAAGATGAAATCTTGCACAGCGATCTGCGAGTAGCGCGCGTACGGATACGGCGTGCCGATGCGCTCTTCGAAGGCCTCGATCATCGCGGGGGTGTCGCCGAACGCACGCTCGCCGTCGGCTTCGCGACCGGGGAGCACGTAGTACGCGACCGGGGTCTTGCCGCTGCCGGCGACGCGCTGCTCGCGCTCGACGAACGGCCCGACGACCATGGTCACCAGATAGGTCGAATGCGGGATGTCCTGACGATAGACGAACGTGGTCGTCGCGCCGTCGTCGGTGCGCGAGATCAGCGCGCCATTGGCCAGCGCGAACTCTCCCTTGCGGACCACGACCGTCGTCTGGGTCGTCTGCTTCTCGTGCGGATAGTCCAGACACGGGAACCAATACCGCGCATTCTGGTCTTGGCTCTGCGTCCAGGCGTGCGCGACCTTCTCAGGATACGCAGGATCCGGCGCGATGAAGAACAGTCCGGCGCGCGGCTTCTCGACGCGGTAGGTCAAGGCGAAGGTCGCGCGCTCGCCGGCAGCGATCGGCGGATCGAAGCGGACTTCGACCTTGCCATCGCGCGCCGCGATCGCGAGCGCTTTACCGTCCCGCTCGGCCCGGGAGACCGCGATGTCGATCGCATCCAGCGTCAGCGAAGCGACCGGCTCGTCGAGGGCGCGGACCGTCGTCGTGACGACGCCGTCCAGACGCTCGTTCGGGAGATCCGGCGTGAGGTGCAGATCGATGTGTTCGACCGCGACGGTCTTATCCGGACCGTAATGCGGGCGCGAGCCCGGCAGCGCGAACGTGCGGTGGCCGTTTGATTCATCCAACATGAGCATCCGCCGGATTCGTCGGCTAGAGCGGGGCGGCCTTGGGCTCGGAGGCGGTTTGGAGGCCGCCGGTCACCGCGAGCACGGCGCCCGTGATGAAATCATTCGCGGGGTCCGCGAAAAATCGCACTGCGGATGCCACGTCTTCGGCCGTCCCGGGGCGACCGCGCGGATTGCCCGCGCTCCGTGCCAGCGCGTCGGCACGCGAGATCGTCTTCTCCCGGATGTCGCCCGGCTCGACTACGTTGACCGTGATCCCGTGCGGTGCTTCCTCGAGCGCGAGCGTTCGGGCGAACGCGACCAGCGCGCTCTTGGCGGCGAGGTGGAGCGAGAGCCCCCTGGCCGGGCGCGTGATCGACGAACCGTTCATCCCAAACACGACGATCCGGCCGAAGCCGCGCTCGCGCATGCCGGGCAGGACCGCGCGCGCGACCAGCACTGCGCTGCGCACGTTGCCGTCGAACATCTCGCGATAGTCGTCGCCGGTGGACTTCTCGAAGCGCGCGATCGACATCGGACCGACGCCGTGGACGAGCACGTCATACGGACCGCCGTCCATTGCCGCGTCGATCGCCGCGACGACCGCGGACTCTTCGCCGAGAAACTCCACTCTATGCGCCGACGCGGCAACGCCCTCCGTGGCGATCAGGGCGAGCACTTCGTCAGCCGGGGTTGTGCGATAGGTGACCGCGATGTGGTCGAACCAACCGCTCTTCGAGAGGCCGAAGGCGACGCCACGCGCGAGGCCGGTCGCGGCACCCGTCACGAGTGCGCGCATCATCCCGGCTCCTCCGGCATCGCACGCATCTGCTCGAAGATCTTCGCGAAGGTGGCCGCGTCGACGGCGCCCGGCACGGCGAACTGACGGTTGAAGACGAACGTCGGCACCGACGTGATGCCGAGCGCGCTCGCCTCTTCGAGTTCGCGCGCGAGCTCCGCCTCCCCGGCGTCGGACTCCAGATAGGCGGCCACGACGGCGCGATCTTCGCCCACACTCGCAGCAGCATCTGCGATGACCGAGCGATCGCTGATGTCGCGGCCGTCGGTGAAGTATGCGGTGAAGAGCGCTCGCTCCAACGCGCGACCGCGTCCGCTGCGATCGGCGTATCCGATGGCGCGATGGGCGTCGAAGGTGTTGCCGGTCACCGCCCGGTCGAAACGGAACGCGAGGCCGTCTTCTTCACCGGCGGCGGTCACGCGCGCCAGCATCGTCTCGGATTCGTCGCCGAACTTTCGACGGTAGCGTTCGGCCGCAGGCTCGCCGGGAACCGGCGCGCTCGGGTCGAGCCGGAACGGATGCAGACGGACCGTTACCGGTCCGTCATACGCGATCAAGGCTTTTTCGAAGCGCGCCTGCCCGATGGAACACCACGGGCAGACGATATCGCTCCAAATGTCTACTTGCACCCGGTCGGATATTAGGTGTTGTAGACGAGAGTCCGCTGGATCGAGGAGCCACCGGGCGAGGTCGACTCGAGGATCACTTCGAGCCGTCCGCCGGATGCACTCAGGGGGATCTGGAACCGGCCGTTGGCATCGGCGGTCACGTCCGTTTGATAGGTGCCCGTCCCGATCTGGAAGATCCCGCCGAGGCTCGCCGAGCTGTTTGCGACGACGTGGATATGCGAGTTCGGGGCGGTCATGCCGGTGATCGTGAACTGCGGGCCGGGGTTGCTATTCGAGCCGGGTTGGATATTGCGGAAGTAGTTGTTCGCTTCCATACCGCTCGTCCTGAAGGTCCAGCCGGTCGCGAAGTTCGCGCCCGCTTCGGTCGTTCCGGTGACGCGTACGGAATGCGATCCGGCGCTTAGCGGCTGCCGCGGCGTCACGTTGAAGCCGTTCGAGTTCGCGTAGACGTCGTTGGTGACGTCGACGCCATCGATGCGCACGCGCACCGAATCGCGCTGGACCGGTTCGCTGAAGCCCGCATGGAGATTCGGCGAAAGCGTCTGGGCAGTGCCGGTCGGGCGGACGTTCGTCAAGTTGAACGAAGCGTTCGAGGGCGGGGTATACGAACCGCCGCCGTTTCCGCCGTTGCTCCCGTTGCCGCCGGTGATCGTAACCGTTCTAGAGCCCTGGTTCCAGTCGACGGCAGCGCCGAGCGCCTGAGCGACGAATCGCAACGGCACGAGCGTGCGCGAGCCGACCAGGAACGGAGCGACGTCGACGTACTGCGTCTGACCGTTGATGACGGCTTGGGTCGAACCGATGCGTAGCGAGATGTTGCGTCCGTTGCCGGTCGCGTTGATCAATCCGTTCGAATAGACGACGCCGGCGCCCAAGCGCTCGAAGACGCCGCGTAGCGGGACGAAGACGCGTCCGGCACGCTCGATCGGTGGCTGGTCGAAACCGACCACTTGGCCGTTCACGACGACCGATACGTTGTCAGCCCTTGCCGGCTGAAGGCTGAGTCCCGCGGTCGCAACCGCGATGCCGAGAGCGAGCCCGGCGGTGAGAAAAATGCGTTTCATGCACGGTCTATACCCAAACGAGCGGGGGCTCGCGCCACCGTCCGCTCGCTTGCTTCTTCTCAAGCCGGATTTATGCGGTAACGGGGGTCGGCACCGGGGTCATCTCCTCGCGAACCGCCTTCCGATCCTTGCGCGTTTCGAGCCAGCCGATGGCGGTGTTGTAGATCATCGGTACGAGGAAGAGCGTCAGGATCAACGACGAGATCAGTCCGCCGATGATGACGGTGCCCATCGCTTGACGCCACTCCGCACCTTCCGCGCGGCCCAATGCCAACGGCAGCATCCCGAAGACCATCGCGAACGTCGTCATGACGATCGGGCGGAAGCGGGTCGCCGCCGCCTGCAAGACCGCCTCGCGCACGCGCATGCCGCGCTTGACGAGCGTATTCGAGTAGTCGACGACGAGAATACCGTTCTTGGATACCAGCCCCAAGAGCATGATTATCCCGATCATCGAGATGATGTTGAGCGACTGTGCACCCTCGGGATTGAGCGCGTGCATCGTCACCAGCGCGAAGATCGCGCCGACCAATGCCACCGGAATCGAGAACATGACGATCAGCGGCTCGAGGAACGATCCGTAGAGCACTACCATCAGCATGTAGACCAGGATGAAGGACGTCGCCATCGCGATCCCCATGCTGACCATCGCCTCGATCATGAACTGCGTGTCGCCCTGCGCCTGCAGGTGGACGCCCGCCGGCAAGAAGCCGGGCGCGTTGAGCTTCGATTGCAGCGGACCGGTGACGGCGCCGAGCGAGAATCCCGGCAACACGCCACCGGTGACGTTCACGACGCGCTCGCGATCCTGATGTTCGACCTTGGTCGGTGCGACCGTCCACGAGAAGGTCGCGACGCTGCCGAGCGGCACCATCGTCCCGTCGTTCGCGCGTACGCGCACGTCCTTGAGCGATTCGACCGTCGAACGCCGTTCGAGCGGGAACTGGACGCGGACGTCGACCAGTCCGGTCGAGGTCCGCACTTTGGTCGCGACCGCGCCGTCGACGGCGATGCGCGCGGCCGTCGCGGCCGCACCCGTCGAAACGCCCAAGATGGCGGCACGGGCGGCATCGATCTGGACATTCAAGCGCGGGGCGCCGGTCTCGGAGCTCGATTGCACGTTCACCGAGCCCGGCGTGTTCTTTATGAAGGCCACGACCTTGTTGGCGGCCGCGTCGAGCTGATCGTCGGGTCCGGTCAAGGCATAGAAGATCGGCGCGCCGCCGCCTCCGCCGCCGCCTTCACCCTGGACCTGGAAATCGCCGCCCGGCGCGAGCGCTTTGAGATCGCGGATCTTGGCGATGATCTTGTTCGTCTCGTTGCGGCGATCGGGTGTCGTCTGCGCGTTGAGCGAAGCGTAGTTTCCGCCGGTCGAGCGACCGTGACCGGTCGGCTTGCTGCCGACGCGCGACGACACCGACTGCACGCCGTCGATCTTCATGATCGCGTTTTCGAGCGCATCGACGGCTTTGGCCGTCACCGCGATCGGCGTACCTGCCGGGTACGTGAGCGTCATGCTCATGGCACCCGTCTGCGTACTCGGCACGAAGTCGAAGGCCACGCCGCCGAGGACGACCGTCGCGAGCGCGAGGACGATCGGCAGACCGACGGTCGCGGCAGTGAGCCAGCCCCGCTTCCACATGCCGACCGCGCTGCGGATCAGGAACGAGAACGGATCGCGGCCGGCAATGCCGCCGCGCCCGACCGCCCCCCGGAACGAAAAGCCGAAGACGAGCCCAAGCACCAGCACGACGAGGATCACTACATCGTAGCCCGCTGAGGGCGTGCCGCTACCGGACATCAGCAAGACCGCGTTGATGAAGAGCGTTCCGCAGACGAAGGCGATGAACCAGCCGTGAGCCAGCGCGAACGGTAGCGCGACGTCTTTGTACCAGGCGACGATCGCATCGTAGTTCTGCACCACGATGTTGAGCAGGACGACCGCCAGCATGATGATGCCGAGCACCGAGAGAACGGCCGGGGCGAAGATCGTGAGCCCGAGACCGACCAGCGCGACGAGGCCGTTCAACAGCGGATTGCGCAGGCTGTAGAACCACTCGGGCGGCCCGAGCGACCGCTTCAGGACGCTCCAGCGGCCGGCCAGGAGCGGGGTGAGCGTGAACGAGACGAGCAGAGAGAAGAGCGTCGCGACGACGACGACCAGTGCGAACTCCTTGAGGTACTTGCCGACGATGCCCGGGAGGAACGCGATCGGCAGGAAGACGACCACGTCGACCATCGTAATCGCGATCGCCGCGCCGCCGATCTCGGTACGGCCGTTGACGGCCGCGTCCATCGGACTCTCGCCCATATCGCGATGTCGGGTGATGTTCTCCAACACCACGATCGAGTCGTCGACCAGAATACCGATGATGAGCGAGAGCCCCATCAGCGACATGAAGTCGAAGGTGAACCCGAGCGCCTTCATGACCACGAAGGTCGCGAAGATCGAGACCGGGATCGAGATAAGGACGACCGCTGCGTTGCGCCACGCGTGCAGGAAGAGCAGCATGACGATGGCGGTCAACAAGATGCCTTCGAAAAGCGACTGCCAGACGCCGTTGAGCGAGGCGGCCGTTTCGTCGGCCGGCGCATCGATCTCGTAGAACGAGATCTGGGGGAACTGCGCTTCGATGTCCTTGAGCTTGGCGCGCGCGATCTTGGTCGCGTTGATCTCGTCGGCTTCGAGCGTCTTGTTCAGGCTGATATAGAGACGCGGCTTGCCGTTGTAATGCGAGATGGTGCGCTGCTCTGCGAAGCCGTCCTCGGTCGCGGCGACGTCGCCGACCCGCAGGAGGCGCGACGAACCGCCTGGGATCGCGAGCGGGACGGCGGCCAGATCGCTTGCGGACTGGACGTCGGCGTGCACGGAGACGCTCGCCTCTTGGCTCGGCTGCAAGAGCCGGCCGCCCGGGAGATTCGCGTTGTTCTGTGCGACCGCGCTGTAGATGTCACCGAGGGTCGCGTTCAACCCGATCAGCTTCGCGGGATCGGGCGTGACGTGGAACTCGCGCTGCTGTCCGCCGCCGACGTCCACCGACTGCACGTTCGGGATCTGTTCCATCAGCGGTTTGACCCGGTTGGTGACGATATCGTTGAGCGCGACCGGCGAGAGCGTGCTCGAGTTTACCGCGAGATCGACCAGCGGCTGCGTGTTCGAATTCTTCTCGACGAACGGCGGATCGAGGTCGCTCGGCATGAAGACGCGCGCCGTATCGACGCGGCGTTGCACGTCGATGGCGGCGAGGTCGAGATTGGTGTCGAGCTTGAATTGCACGACCACCACGGCGCTGCCTTCTTGGGCGGTCGCCGACATCTGGTCGAGCCCGTCGATCCCGTTGATCTGGTCCTCGATCGGTTTGACGACCAGCTTCTCCATGTCTTGCGGCGACGCGCCCGGATAGCCCGCTTGGACGATCACGATCGGGAAGGTCGTTCCCGGCGGATTTTGGCTCTTGCCGATCTGGAAGTACGCGATAATACCGAAGATGACGAGCGCCACGAACACCATAGCGGTGATCACGGGGCGGGTCAGGGCGAAGCGGGTCAACCACATAGACTGGGGGCTCCTCAGACGGCCGGCGTTCGTCTTGCTCTACGACCCGGCTAGGTCTAGTGTTTCATAAGTACGGGCGCCTGGCCATTATGTTGTCATCAATCCGGCATCAAAGTGACACCCGACACGCGCCGAGACCGGGCTCGAACGGGAGCCTTTTGTCTACTGACCACCGTCGCCGCGATCTTTGCCGACGTCGTCGTTCGGGGGAATCTTGTCGTGGGGAATGATGCGGCTACGACCGCCCACAATATCGCCGACGCCGCGTATATCGTAGTGACGCTGCTTCTCTACGAACTGCTTAAACTGGTAAACAAGCGCCTCAGCTCGCTTGCGGAGAAGCATCGCTGACCGTGCGGCTCCTAGTGGCTGGTGTGAAACGTTACGCAGTGGGG
>JALYSX010000382.1 GCA_030854585.1 Vulcanimicrobiota bacterium | reverse complement strand
GGCGACCAGATCACCGTCGAGACCCTGGCCGAACGGTGCGCCGGATACGACGCGGTCCTGGTCCCCTGGGAGTCGGCCGCGCCGAAGCCCCTGCGCGAATCGTTGCCGCGGCTGATCGAGGGCGCGCGAAGCATCGCGGTCGTGGTCGGACC
The DNA here is from genome assembly GCA_030854585.1 of Vulcanimicrobiota bacterium. Lineage (GTDB taxonomy): Bacteria > Vulcanimicrobiota > Vulcanimicrobiia > Vulcanimicrobiales > Vulcanimicrobiaceae > JALYSX01. Next base: position 21,828 of record JALYSX010000382.1, on the reverse strand, counting down.
CGAGGGCGGCTTCGCGCACGCCGAAGTCGAGCGATTGCAGGTCGCCGGAGCCCACCCGATCTCGCTCGGCCCGCGGATCTTGCGCACCGAGACGGCCGCAATGGCACTCGTAGCGACCATCAACTATCTGACCGACGACTAGCGCATCCCTAGGCCACGACGCTTTGCGCGTCGTATAGACCTCGGTTAGCAATGGGGAATTATCCGTTTTCATTCGTCATACCGACCTACAACGAAGCCGGCGGCATCGAAAAGCTACTGCGGGCGGTCGACGGCGTCTTCAAAGCCAACGATCTCGACGGCGAGATCGTCGTGGTCGACGACAACTCTCCCGACGGCACCGGCGCGATCGTCGACCGGCTCTCTGCAGAGCTTCCGGTTCGCTGCCTGCATCGTCCAGGGAAGCTCGGTCTGTCGAGCGGCGTGATCGACGGATGGAAGTTCGCGCGTTCGGAATCGCTCGCCGTCGGTTGCATGGATGGCGACTTCAGCCACGACAGCGCGATCGTACCGAAGATGGTCGAAGCGCTTGCATCGGGCAAGTACGGGCTTGCGATCGGTAGTCGTTACGTTCCCGGCGGCGGCATCGTCAACTGGCCCAAGCGTCGCATCTTCACGTCGAAGGTCGCCTGCATGCTGGCGCGCCCTCTCACGCCGATCAACGACATCACCAGCGGCTTCCTCTTGGTGCGACGCGACGCGCTCGACGGCGTAGTACTCGATCCGATCGGTTTCAAGATCGGGCTCGAAGTCGTGGCGAAAGCCCACTACGGGAAAGCGCTCGAGATTCCGTACGTCTTCACAGACCGGATCGTCGGCGAATCGAAGCTCAATCAGAGAGAGATATTCAACTACCTCAAGCAGCTCCGCAAGCTCTACGCAACTCGCTTCTTCGGGAAATCGGCGACCTAGTGCCTATGCCGGAATGGCTGCGCATACGCCGCAGCGCGACCGACGAGTCGCGCGATGCGGCGCTCTGGTCGAAATGCCCGAAGTGCGGTGAAGTGCTCTACCGACGCGACCTCTCGGCCAACCTCGACGTCTGCACCAAGTGTCATCATCATTTCCGCATGAACGCCTACGATCGGATCGCGATGATCGTGGACGGCGACTTCGTAGAGATCGGCGACGATGTGCTGCCGACCGATCCGCTCGGCTGGGTCGATAAGAAATCGTATCCGGTCAAGCTCGCCGGCGACAAGGAGAAGAGCGGGCTGACCGAAGCGGTCATCTGCGGATTCGCCAAGATCGGCGGCCACGACGTCGCGCTCGGCGTGATGGACTTCCATTTCCGCGGCGGCACGATGGGGTCGGTCGTCGGCGAGCGCCTCGCGCGTCTGCTCGAGGGCGCCTACGGGCGCAAGCTCCCGTGCATCGTCTTCACCGCATCCGGCGGCGCGCGCATGGAAGAGGGCATGCTCGCGCTGATGCAGATGGCCAAGACCACGGCAGCCGTCGCGCGTCTGATGGAGAGCGGGCTGTTCTTCGGCATCGTGTTGACCGATCCGACGACCGGCGGTGTCTCGGCATCGTTCGCGTTCGAGGCCGACGTGATTCTGGCCGAATCCAAAGCGATGATCGGCTTCGCGGGTCGGCGCGTGATCGAGCAGACCATCCGCCAAAAGCTTCCCGAACAGTTCCAGACGGCAGAGTTCTTGCTCGAGAAGGGCCACATCGATGCCGTCGTGGACCGCCATGATCTCAAAGCGACGTTGATCCGTTTATTGGAATACGTCGCAGCCGGATCGCGCGCGAGGACCCATAGGTGAATTTGATCGTGGAACGCGAGAAGGGGCTGCTCGAGCTGGAGAAACGGATCGCCGAGTTGCGAGCCGTCAACGCGAGCCAACCCATCGACATGTCGAGCGAGATCCGGGCGCTCGAAGCGAAGTACGCCGAGATCCAGTTCGAGGTCTTCGGAACGCTGACGCCGTGGCAGAAGGTCCACATGGCGCGCCATCCGAGTCGCCCGACCTCGCTCGACTACATCTCGCACTTCGACCGCTTCGACGAACTCCATGGCGACCGGCACTTCCGCGACGACCACGCAGTCGTCGGCGGCTTCGCCTTGCTCCGCGGCCGGGCCGTGGTCGCGATCGCCCAGCAGCGCGGCCGGGATACCAAAGAGAATTTGCATCGTAACTTCGGCATGGTCACCCCGGAGGGGTACCGCAAAGTCAAGCGCCTTGCGCATCTGGCCTCGCGTTTGGGCTTGCCGATCGTGACCTTCGTCGATACCAAGGGCGCCGACCCGGGCCTGGCCTCGGAGGAGCACGCCCAGGGCGAAGCGATCGCCTCGTGCCTGTACGAGTTCACGCTGGCCAAGGTCCCGATCATCGCGACCGTGATCGGCGAAGGCGGCTCCGGCGGAGCACTGGCGCTCGCTATCGCGGACCGCGTGATCATGCTCGAGCACAGCGTCTACTCGGTGGCATCCCCCGAGGGCTGCGCCGCGATTCTGTGGGGCGATGCCGCCAAAGCGGAAGAAGCGGCTAGCCGGTTGAAACTTACGGCTCAGGACCTGGCTGGGTTCGGCATCATCGACGAGATCGTGCCGGAACCGTTGGGCGGCGCACACCGCGATCCGGGAGGCGTGGTGTCGCAAGTACTCGAGGCGATCGATGCCTCGCTTACCGAGCTCGCGACGTTGGACGCAACGTCGTTGCTGGAGGCGCGCTATCGAAAATACCGGCGACTAGGCGCTTGGCAGGGCCAGCGACTGGAAAGGGACCGAGAGCAGACGTGAAGCGTACTCCGCGCACGTCCGGCTTCTTGTATTTTCTCGGACGTCTTGGCGTCGCCGCTCTCGCATCGATCGTCTTCTTGCTGGTCGGCATCCAGTTCGCGCGCGTGATCGGCGAGAACGTCGCGATGGCGCACGAGCTCGCGTCGGTTCAAGGCGACATCAAAGTCCTCGAGGCCCGTAAACGGACCCAGTTGCGCGAATTGCGGCGCTTGGCCGACCCGGAGGGTGTGATTCCCGAGATCCACGACCGGCTGCGTCTGGTCGGCCCGAACGAAGCGATCGTCTTCGTCAAGCCGAGCCCGGCGCCGCCGAAGTAATCGCGGTTTGCCGACGCTCGTCCGCGGCCACGTTCTCAACATCAGCGCCTACGGCGCGACCGTCCGCCTGGAGACGGGCGACCTCGCAAGTGCACCTCTGATCGACGTCGAGCACCACCGCGCCCTTTACGAGCGCGGGCTGACCGGTCGCAAGATCCTGAGCTTCGAACTCCACGAAGGTCGTCGGCCTTCGGTGACGCTTGCGCCCCAGATCACCGACGAAGTCTTGGAAGAGCAGATCACCGGCTTCTTGCGCGAGAGCGAAGAGCGGCAACCTCCGGGTGACGTGCCCGCCGAACAGCGCCACTACCTGAAGAAGAAGCAGCGCGCCGCGCGCTTCGATGCATGAACGCGATCGTCTCGATCGGCACCAACTCCACTCGCGTCCTTCTGGCCGACCTCGACGATACGCCGCCGCGGGTGATCTTCGCGCGCTCGATCGGCACGCGCTTGGGTGAAGGGCTGCGCGACCGCGGACGCTTGAGCGAGGAAGCGATAGCGCGTACGATGGCCGCGGTGCGCACGCACGAGAGTTCGATCCGCGGTCGCACGGCCGGCGTCGTCGCGGTCGCTACGAGCGCCGTGCGCCGCGCCGAGAACGGCGCGGCCTTTGCGGCCCGCGTCGAGAAGATCGTCGGCGCACCACTGCACGTGCTCACCGGAGACGAGGAGGCGCTCGCGTCGTATCGCGGCGCGGTCTCCGCGCTGCCGGCCGAAGGCGGTACGATCGGCGTGATCGACACCGGCGGCGGAAGCACCGAATATGCGGTCGGCACGGGCACGTTCCCGGAGCGGGTCGTCTCGTGTGAGATCGGCGCGGTGCGCCTGACCGAGACGTGCCCCGGACTCGCAGGCATCGACGGGCCGGTCGAACCTGCCGCCATCGCGCGCGCCCGCGACATCGTGCGCTCGTTGCTCGCGCCGCTGCGCGACTTCCCCGCCATCGACCGGCTCGCGTTGGTCGGCGGGAGTGCGACCACGGCGGCCTCGTTGATGCGCGGCGACCGCACACCGTTCGTGACCGCCGAAATCGCGCGTGCGGACGTCATGGCGACCCTCGCCCGGCTCTGCGCGATGTCGCTCGACGAACGCAAGCTGCTCGCCGGCATGAATCCCCAGCGCGCCGACATCCTGCCCGCCGGCCTGATCGTGCTCGATGCGGTCTTCGAACTTACCGGCCTCGCACGTGCGATCGCGACCTCGTCCGACCTGCTTATGGGATATCTGCTGATCCGACACGAAGGCGGTCTGCACTAATCTCGTAACGGAGGCTCTGCATGTCGCTACGCCGGGTGGCTCTCGCATTCATCGTTTCGTTCTCGTGCATCGGAGCGTCCGCTCCGGCGCCACACTTCTCGCTCGATGCCGTTCTCTCGGCACCCTATATCGCGGAACTGGCCGCGTCGCCCGACGGGACGACGATCGCCTACGTCGCGCACGAACGCGGCCTGCGCAACGTCTACGTCGCGCGCGATGGCGTCGCGAAGCGGGTCACCGCGTTCGACGGCGACGACGGCGAGGAGATCGGTGGCCTCGCGTTCTCGCACGACGGCGGCGCCCTCACCTACACGCGCGGTGGTGGATACAATCGCGATGGCGAGGTGCCGAATCCGCGCTCGATTCCCGATCCGCCGGACAAGGCGATCTGGGTGACCGATACGCACGGTGGCGCTCCGATCCGCGCGGGCGTCGGCAGTTCGCCGTATCTCGCGCCGGACGGATCGCGTTTGATCTTCGCGTCGCGCGGCATGCTGAAGAGCGAAATGCTGACGTGGGAGGGCGCGACCCTGAAGTCCCTCGGCAAACCCGAGACCTTGTTGACGATTCGCGGGAACATCCGCGACGAGCGCTTCGCGCCGGACGGCTCCAAGCTCGCGTTCTCCAACGGGCGCGGCGATCACGGGTTCGTGGTGATCTACGACTTCGATGCGAAGAGCTACGTCTATGCGACCCCCGCGTTCGATCAGGACTATGCGCCGGCATGGTCGCCCGATAGCAAGCGCGTCGCGTTCGTGCGTCTGCCTGGCGATCGCGAAGAGGCCGATCCGTACGTCGACGTCCCCGAAGCGCCGTGGGAAATCTGGGTCGCGAACGCGACCACCGGAGACGCCCATCGTGCGTTCCGTGCGTGGCTCGGACGCGGACAAGAGTTCTATAACTTGGACGCCAACGATCAACTGTTCTGGTTGGCCGATGGCACCATCGTCTTCCCGTGGGAGCGGAGCGGTTGGCGCCAGCTCTGGGGCGTCTCCGCGAACGGCGGCAACGCGCGCGCGCTGATGCACGGCGACTTCGAGAGCGAGAGCGCGGTCGCCTCGGTCGACGGATCGCGAGTGGACTACGCGACGAACGAAGGCGACATCGATCACCGCCACATCTGGAGCGTCGGTTCGAACGGCGTGCCGCATCAGGTCACGAGCGGCGCGTCGGATCAATGGTTCCCTGCGGCACTCGCCGGCGGTGGTGTCGCCTACGTCGATGCCGGCTGGAAGACCGTCCCGACGGTGATCGTGCGCCTTGCGAGCGGTGCGACCGTCGCGCTCGGCCCGAACTCGGGCTCGTATCCTTCCGATGCAGTCGTGCAGCCGGAAATGGTGACGTTCCGTTCGACGGATGGCTTGCTCTTGCACGGCGAAGTCTTCGTGCCGAACGACGGCAAGAGGAAGCACTGCGGCGTGGTCTTCACGCACGGCGGCTCCGAACGGCAGATGCTGCCGGGCTTCCATTACATGGAAGCCTACGCGAATCTCTACGAGACCAATCAGTACATCGCCAACCGGGGATGCGTCGTCGTCTCGATCAACTATCGCGGTGGGATCATGTACGGTCACGACTTCCGTGAGGCCAAGCATAAGGGCGAACGCGGAGGCGTCGAGTATCTCGACCTGATGGGCGGCACGCGCTACCTGCTCTCGCGCGCCGACGTCGATCCGAAGCGGGTCGGCATCTACGGGCTGTCCTACGGCGGATACATCACGGCGCTCGGGCTCGCGCGTCATTCGGATATCTTCAAGGTTGGCTTCGATATGGCCGGCGTCCACAACTGGGCGACCATTATGGACAGCGACTACGGGCGGCCCGTCGGCTCGCCGGCGGAGCGCAAGATCGCCTACGACGCCTCGCCGGTCGCGGCGATCGCGACGTGGGCTTCGCCGGTCTTTCTGGCGCAGGGCGACGACGATCGCAACGTGCCGTTCTCGCAGGGCGAGGACCTGGCGCTCCGGCTCCGAGCCAAGGGCGTCGAGGTACGAACGGCGGTCTTTCCGAACGAGACCCACGAGATGACGCTCGCGTACCGCGATTCGATGGCCATGTTCGGCGGCGGATTGCAGTTTTTGCTCTCGCATCTCGGGGAATGAACGCGCCATGAAAGACCAAGATATCCTCGGCCAGATCAACGGGCTTGTCGAAGAAGAACACGAACTTCGCGGCCGTGAAGAGACGGCCGTCCTGATGCCCGCCGACGCCGAACGTCTTGCATCGATCGAAGTCCAACTCGATCGCTGCTGGGATCTTCTTCGCCAGCGCCGCGCCCGCCGCGACGCAGGCCAAGATCCCGGAGAAGCGACCTTACGCCCCGCCGACGTGGTAGAACACTACCAACAGTAAAGACCGCCTGGGATGGTGGTGGAATTGGCAGACACAGCAGACTTGACATCGTTGAGCCGTAGGATGGGAAACCGCCTACGGGATGCGCTCAAAGTCGGTGAACTCTCTGCGGAACGCCGCGTGACGACGCCGAGCCAAGCTTCGCGAAAGCGAAGAAGGTGTAGAGACTGGACGGGCGCGGCCTACGTGAACTCGTTCATACGGTCAAGGCACAGTCCGGACCACAAACGCGCAAGCGGTAGTGAAAACTATAGTGGTGCGAAAATCTGCAGTTCGAAAGAACGTCCGGGTTCGACCCCCGGCCATCCCAAATATCTTCTAAAAGGATGACCAGAATGAAATCGAGAGCCCGCAGTACCGCCCTCATCCTCGTCGGCTTCGTCGCCGTCGTCGCCATCGGCCTGATCTTTCACGGACCTCGCGGAACGCCAGCCGCAATGAAAATCGAAACGGCCATCGTCCACAGCACGATCTATAAGCGCTAGGTCCGCGCTCGCCGCGGCGCGCTCGTTTGTCATCCCGAGCGTAGCGCAGCCAAGTCGAGGGACCGCCTCGATGTGTCATCCTGAGGCGTCGTCGACCTCGAGCACGACTCCCGCTCCAGTGCCGGCAGGCCGGCCGAGGAACGCCTCGGGCATAAACGTGAACCAGTGGTCGTTCCCGAGATCGGCCTCGACCAGCTCGCCCGCATCCTCGCTCGGCGTGCGCGGTCGACCTTCGGGCCTATAGGCGATCGACGTGACTTTCTAGCGGCGTTTTACCCTCGAATCGGGTACACTAGTCTCATGAATCCGACAGACGACGATCTCGAGCGCGAGAAACGTGTGGAACGCGCCATGGGCGTGTTCGGCGATACCGACATGGATCCGAACAAAGATGACCAGAAAGACATGCACCACGGCGAAGGCGAGACGGTCGACGAAGAGAAGCCCTAGCGTCACGCAGCGGTAACGCTGCGCTTCGTATCGAATCGTGGTCTATGGCTGCATTTATTTTTGACTTGGACGGGACGCTGGTCGATAGCGTCTACCAGCATGTATTGGCGTGGCATACGTCGTTGCGCGACTGCGGCTTCAATCTTTCGGTCTGGAAGATCCACCGTCGCATCGGAATGAGCGGCGGCCTCTTGATGCGCGCGCTCACGCGCGAACTCGGCGTTACCGATGTCGATGAAGCGACGGCCGAGAAGTTGCGACGTGGGCACGCTACCGAATACGCGAAGCTCTTGCCGCAAGTGCAGCCGCTTCCGGGTGCGATCGACCTGCTCAAAGAACTCACGTGCTCGAACGTACCGTGGGCGATCGCGACCAGCGGCGCGCTCGAGACTGCGAAGCCGGCGTTCGACATGCTCGAGATCCCGGCGAACGTGCCGATCATCACCCGCGATCAGGTGAAGCGCGCCAAGCCCGACCCCGATCTCTTCCTGCGCGCGGCCGAGCAGCTCGGCATCGACGCGCGCCAGGCGATGGTCGTCGGCGATAGCGTCTGGGATATGCTCGCCGCTCGGCGCGCGAACTTCCTCGGCGTTGGTATCCTCGCCGGTGGCTACGGCCAGCAAGAACTGGAACAGTCGGGCGCCTACCGCGTCTATGCCGATCCGCAAGAGATGCTGCTGCACCTGGATGAGCTCGGCGTGCGTGACGACTGATTCTACGCCGAACTCGCGCTAGTCGCCGTTGATGCACAGCCCGGAGAGCATTTCATTTCGTTAGCTGGGCATCCGGCAGCGGACGCCAACCGGAGACGACTAAGGACGTTCCCCACAGAACGATGGCGGCACTCGCGCAAACCGCCTGCAGCCGCTCCGGCATCGGGAGAGCAGATCCAGCCAACCCGGCCAGAACAAGCAGGCCCCCTGTTACGTAGTACGTCTGCGCGGGCATCTTTGCGGCCAGATACAGAAAGTGAAGTCCTACAATGACCGCGATGACCGGAACGATTTCGTCAGGCAGATGGACGTTCACCAGGACATTGACGGAAGCAACGATCGCGAGTCCCTCAGCCCCGGTCGCCCATGCGACAGCACGAGAGATAGTGCGCCGCTCCGCCGCGCTTCTGGGAGGCGCATTGCTGGCTGCGCGCGAGCAGATCAGGAATAACAAAACGGAGATAGCGACCGGTACTATCCGCACCCAATAAGGGGTTGCCAAGGACGCCAGTGGTATCTCCGCCCAGATGCATGCGAAAAAAATTAAGATAGCTAGTCCCGCCCGCATTGCTCCGCCTCCAGATTGCGCAAAAGTAGAGTGTGCCGATGGAGCGAGTATTTCACGCCCGGGTTGCGCTTTCATTTCCGGGGTGACACGAACGACGCGGACGAAGAAGATAGCATGACGAAAACGCCGCTCCTGCTCCGCCCGCTGACCATGCGTGGGCTTACGATCGAGAACCGCATCGTGGTATCGCCGATGTGCCAGTACTCCTCGTCCGAAGGGAGCGCGAGCGATTGGCACGTCGTCAATCTCGGCCACATGGCGCTCTCTGGTCCCGGGATCGCGTTTTTCGAAGCGACCCACGTCAGCCCCGAGGCTCGGATCACCGCGCGTTGCCTCGGGCTCTACAGCGATGCCAACGAAGAAGGTATGGCGCGCGTCGTGCAGTTCGTGCGGACCTGGGCGCACACCAAGATCGGTGTGCAGCTCGCGCACGCTGGCCGCAAGGGCGGCACGCCGCCACCGTGGGGCGGCCCGTTGCCGACCGATAGGTGGCAACCGGTCGGGCCGTCCGCGATCGCCTATAAGGCCGATTGGCAGACCCCGCGCGCGCTCGACGACGCGGGCCTGCAGAAAGTACGCGACGATTTCGTCGCGGCCGCGCGTCGCTGCGATCGGCTCGGCATCGACGTGATCGAACTGCATTTCGCGCACGGCTACCTCGCGCACCAGTTCCTCTCGCCGCTCTCGAACGCGCGGACCGACGCCTACGGAGGCTCGCTCGAGAACCGCATGCGCTTCCCGCTCGAACTCTTCGACGGGATCCGCGCGGTCTGGCCTGAGAGCAAGCCCCTCGGCGTCCGCATCTCCGCAACCGACCACGTCGCCGGCGGATGGGACCTTGACGGTTCGCAGGCGCTCGCCGTGCAGCTCAAAGCGCGCGGCTGCGACTTCATCGACGTCTCGAGCGGCGGGCTCCATCCGGATCAGCACATCGAGGTGAAGCCCGGCTACCAAGTGCAATACTCCGCCGCGATCCGTCACGCGAGCGGTCTGCCGACGATCGCGGTCGGCGCGATCACGAAGCCCGAGCAAGTCGAAGAGATACTCGAAGCCGGCGACGCGGATATGATCGCGCTCGCGCGCGGTTACCTGCGCGATCCGCGCTGGACGTGGGCGGCGGCCGACGAGCTCGGCGGCGAAGCGTTCTGTCCTCCACAATATCAGCGCGGCCGGTCGACCGAACGGCCCTAGCTCTGTAGCCGCTCCAGGAGGCGGAAGACGGAGCGCTCTTCGCCGCTCATGCGGTTGCGAATCGCACCTGCGCGAAACTTCCCGAGCGTGCCGTTCTCGAGATACGTGGCAAGGATCGCGGGATGTACGTAGCATGTGCGACAGACCGTCGGCGTGTTACCGAGGCGAGCCGCGACCAGCTTCATCGCATCGGCCACCTGGCGTTTGCGCTCGGTCTCCGCGTCGATAGGCGAACGGTCGGCCAGCAACATCGCGCAGGCCACCGTACCTTCCCACGTGCGGAAGTCCTTTGCGGTGAAGTCGTCGCCCGAGATCGAGCGGATGTACTCGTTCACGTCGTTCGACTCGATCGCATGCGCTTCACCGTCGTCGTCGACATACTGGAATAGCCGTTGCCCCGGAAGTTCCTGACAGGTGCGGACGATCTTGGCGAGTCGCCGGTCCTCAAGCGAGATCGCGTGGCGGATCTTGCTCTTCCCGCGGAACGAGAACCGCATCGAACCACCGCTCACTTTGACGTGCGCATTGTGCATGGTCGTCAGTCCGTAGGACCCGTTCTCGCGCGCATACTCCTCGTTGCCCACGCGTATGGTCGTCGTTTCCAACAATCGTACGACCGCGGCCAGGACTTTCTCGCGGGGGAGGCCGCTACGCCGAAGATCGCGATCGAGGCTCTGGCGGATCTTCGGCAACGTCTTGGCGAACGCCACCGTGCGCGCGTACTTCGTGCCGTCGCGGACCTCGCGCCATTTCGCATGGTAGCGATACTGCTTGCGCCCGCGCGCGTCGCGACCGGTCGCTTGCATGTGGCCGTTGGCGAGCGGCGAGATCCAGACGTCGGTATACGCGGGTGGCACCGCGAGCGCCTCGATCCGGTCGAGCGTCGCGCGGTCGCGAACCGCCCTCCCATCGGCCGCGACGTAGGCGAACGACTTCCCGCGCGGTTTCCGCCGAATGCCCGGCACATCGTCGCCGACGTAGCGCAATCCAACCGATTTCGCGTCGGCAGCAGCCACTTCGTCGTTCATTAGCACCTTATTCCCACGAACCCGCGCGATTGAATCCTCGCGGTTCGGGAACGTCATATGCATGGCAGAAGTATTTGGTCGTGCCGGCGAGTCCGTGCAGGTCGGTGGTGAGTACGAATGTTCCGAGTGCGGCCATCGGGAGCACCTTGCAGCAGGAGCAACGTTTCCGCCCGATCATCATCCCGACAAACCGTTCACGCTCTACCTCAAGGACGAGGCGCCCGTTGAAGCTCAGTAACGCCCTCGTGCGAGGCCTAGCAGCGGGCGCCGCGGGCTCGTCCGCTCTCAACGCCGTCGGCTATGCCGAGATGGCCGTCCGTGGCCGCGCCGCGAGCGAAACGCCGTCCAAGGTCGTGCAACAGCTGGCCAAACGGACGTGGGCTGCCAAGTTCGGGCGCGAGGATGCGAGCGCTCCGACCAAGCACCGCCGAAGCGCGCTTGGCTCGCTCAGCGGTCTCGGTGTCGGCCTCGGGGTCGCCGTCGTCTACGCGCTGCTCCGCTCCAAGGTCCGTATCCCGCCCCTCGTCGGCGCGTTCGTCCTGGGCGCCGCTGCGATGGCGTCGAGCGATCTACCCGCCAAGCGCCTCGGGGTTACCGACCCGGCAACCTGGAGCGTCCTCGACTGGATCTCGGATATCGTGCCGCATGCTGCATACGGCCTCGGCGCCGCCTATACGCTGGAGATGCTCGCCCCGAAAACCTGATCGTTTTATCAGATTTTGGCAGGTCCAGGGACCGCGCTCTTCCAATCAACCCGGGTTATCCCGGCGCCCTCGCCGGGTTTCGTCGCGTTTTTGGAGGTCATTTCCGCGTGAAGATCGTGGCAACGGTCAAACTCGTCCCCGACCCGAACGGCGAAAAGCGCATCGATCCGGCTACAAAGCGGCTGGTGCGCGCCGGTGTCGAGACGGTGCTCAACCCGTATGACGAGTATGCCGTCGAAGCTGCTTTGCAGTTAAAGGAGAAGCTCGGTGACGATACGACCGTCACCGTCTTTTCGATGGCGCCCGAAGCGAATAAAGAAGTGTTGCGCAAGGCGCTCGCGATGGGTGCCGACGACGCGGTGCTGATCACCGACGTCGAGCTCGCCGGCAGCGACGTCTCGGCGACCGCCGCCGCGATGGCCGCCGGCTTGAAGAAGGTCGGCTTCGATCTCGTGATCTGCGGCGGGCTCTCGGACGACGGTAGCACCGGTGGCGTGCCGGGCGCGCTCGCCGAGCATCTGGGCGTGCCGGGACTGACCAATGCGCGCCACGTCGAGGTCGCGGAAGGCAAGATCAAAGCCCAGCGCGAGACGGATTCGGGCTACCAAGTGGTCACGGGACCGCTGCCCGCGCTTGTTAGCGTCACAATGGCCATCGGCGAACCGCGCTATGCCTCCCTTAAGGGCATCATGGGCGCGAAGAAAAAGAACATCGAAGTCCTCTCGGCGGCCGATCTCGGGCTGAATCCGGTCGGCGGCGCCGCCGCCAAGACCCAGCTGCTCTCGGTCGTGCCTCCGCCCACCCGCGAGAAGGCTCGCGTGGTCGAGGCGGCCGACGGTCCCAGCGGCGCCCAAGCGATATACGCTTTTCTTAAAGAGCGGAAACTCGTCTGATGAACAATGTGCTGATCTTTGTCGAGCATTCTAAGGGCTCGACCCGAAAGGTGACCTTCGAACTCGCTACCCATGCGAGGCAGATCGCCGATGCCCTGGGCGGCCAGGCGCACGCCGTCGTGCTCGGCGCCGGAGCGAAGGAACTGGCCGAACAGCTCAAGGCCTATCCGCTCGATACCGTGCACGTGGCCGAAGACGGCGACGTGGATGCGTTCTTGATCGATCCGTCGGTCGATTATGTCGAGGCCGCCGCGCGCGAGATCGGTGCGGCTTTCGTGCTCGTGCCGAATACGATGTACGGTCGCGACATCGCCGGTCGCTTGGCCGCGCGTCTCGGCGCCGGCATGACCGCCGATGTCACCGACATCACGATCGACGGCGGTAAGGTCGCCTGCGTCTCGCCGAAACTCGGCGGCGCCGCGATCACGACCTGTCAGCTCAACGGCGATTTCGGCGTCGCGACGGTTCGCCCCAACGCATTCGCGGCGCAAGCCGGCGGTGCGGGCGCGACCGTCGTCGAGCTTGCGAAGCCGGCCGGAAAATCGTACGCGATGGCGATCGAATCCAACGTCGAGGAAGCCTCGGGCGAACTCGGTCTGGAAGAAGCGCCGGTCGTGATCGCGGGCGGCCGCGGCCTGGGTGGGCCGGAACCGTTCGAGACGTTGCTCAAACCGCTCGCCGATGCTCTCGGCGGCGCGGTCGGTGCATCGCGCGCTGCGGCCGATGCGGGCTGGGTGCCCTACTCGTTGCAGATCGGTCAGACCGGAAAGACGGTCAGCCCGAATCTCTACATCTCGGCCGGAATCTCCGGCGCTATCCAGCACAAAGTCGGCATGCGGTCATCGGGAACGATCGTCGCCATCAACAAGGACGGCAGCGTCCCGATCGGCGAGTTTTCGGACTTGTTGATCGTCGGCGATGCGTTCGCCATCGTCCCCGAACTCACCAAGCTGATTCAAGCCGGAAAGGCTTGAGTTGATGAAGGAACACCTGGTCTTGAAACGTTTTGCTCTCGCCGCCTCGTTTGCGCTTGCCTTGGGCATCGCGTTCCTGGCCACTCCTCCGACCGTCGATGCGCGCGGTCCGGCTGCAACGCCGACCCCAACGCCGACGCCGGCCGCACTGCCTACGCCGAGCCCCGAGCCGCCTTCGGTCGCTATCCCGCGTCTTCAGGCCCGTCTCAAGGCCAACCCGAACGATCAAGACGCGATGATCCAGCTCGCGTACCAGTTCCTCGGCATCAGCCGCCCGGATCTCGCGATCCAGTTGACGCAGCAGTTGATCAAGCTCGGGAATAAATCCGCGCAGGTCTACGCGTTCGACGGCTCGGCGTTCCAAGCGCTCGGTCAGGTCGATCGCGCGACCGCCGACTTCGAGCAAGCCTCGACGATCGACCCGACCAACCTCGGCGTGCTCTCGCAGCTCACCAATCTGTACGTCCAGACGAACCGCCTGACCGACGCCGAGCGCGTCGCCAAACGCGCGCTGACGTTCAACAAGACCGAACCGCAGGCGCTCCAGAACATGGGCCTCGTGTACGCAAGCGAAGGGCACTTCGATGACGCCCGCGTGCAATACGAAGCGGCCGCGCTGCTCGCCCCGAAAGACGTTCAACCGATCGTGCAGATCGCGAACACCTACAACGCCCAGAACAACATCCCGATGGCGCTCCAGACCATCGACCGCGCGCTCAAGATCGATCCGGCGAACGTTCAGGTGCTGGTCTACAAGGCCGACCTCTACGGCAAGCAGCACGACGACGCGCACGTCGGCCAGGCCTTCGACGACGCCGTCGTCGCCGCTCCGACCGACGACCAGAAGGTCGCCATCCTGGTCCGCAAAGCCGCCTACTACATCGATTCGAAGAAGAATCCGATCGCCGAAGCGATCCTGACCGATACCGAAGCGAAGTACCCGAAGGTCGCCGCTTCGCACGTCGCCTACGGCGACTTCCTGGCGCAGAACAAACAACTCCCGCGCGCGCAGGCGGAGTGGAAGACGGCCCTCGGCATCGACAAGGAGAACCCGCAAGCGCTGCTTCGCATGGGCCAGTCCTCGCTCTCGAACGGCAGGTACAGCGACGCCTTGGGCTACCTGAAGCATTACACGACGATCTCACCGGACGCGCAGGGCTTCGCGATGCTCGGTCAGGTGTACTCGTTCGTTCACGACTATGCGCGTTCGCGCGTGGCCTGTTCGAGCTCATTCCAGATCCAGCGTTCGCCCGAGACGCTCTCGTGCGTCGCCGGCGCCGACTATGAATTGAAGAACTATAAAGAAGCGAGCCAGATCTTCGACGCTCTGGACATCAGCGCCAAGGGCTTCCTGGATGCGAATCCGCAGATGCTCTTCATCGCGGCGAAATCGTACGAGAAGACCAAGCAGAACGCCAAGGCTCTCGCCGACTACAAGCGACTGCTGCCGATGACGAAGAAGGGCTCGAAAGAGTACAAACTCATCGCCGGCAACATCGCGGCTCTCACCAAGAAGAAGTAACCGCTACGCGCATCGTCTACGATCGCATCTACGGCGACCATCTCCGCAACCTCGAGCAGCCGGACTGCCCCGAGCGCGCCGAGGTGGTCGCTTCGCGTTTAAGCGCCCGCTTCGGCAGCGAAATCTTTCTCGCCGCCCGAGACGCCACCGACGAAGAGCTGTTGGGCGCGCACACGCCTGAGTACCTCGAATTGGTGAAGCGAGAGTGCGCCAGTGTTGGGCGGGCACACTACCTCTCCACCGGCGACGTCGTCGTCGACGACTCCACCCTCGCAGTAGCGCGCCGCGCCGCCGGCGGAGCGATCGTCGCCATGGAGCATGCCGTCGAGATGCGCAAACCCACCTTCGCGCTCGTCCGCCCGCCCGGCCACCACGCGGAAGCCAAGGCCGGCATGGGCTTCTGTCTCTTCAACAACGCCGCCATCGCCGCACGTTCGTTCTTGCAGAAGAACGACGGCCGCGTGCTCGTGGTCGACTTCGACTACCATCACGGCAACGGCACCCAAGACATCGCCGGCAACGGCCTCTCGTACGTCTCGACCCACGCGCGCCCCGCCTATCCCGGAACGGGCGCGCAGAGCTTTACACTCCCGGGCAGCAACGAGATCGTCAACGTCCCGCTCCCCGCAAGCGGCATCTCGACCGAAGCGTTTATCGCGACGTGGGAGCAACGGCTCCCGGCCATCGCGCGCCGCGTCAAACCGACGATGCTCGTGATCAGCGCCGGCTTCGACTACGTCAAAGGCGACCCGGTCGGCGACCTCGGCGTCGACGTCGAAGCCGCAACCCACCTCGCCTCAGTCATCAATGCCACCGCCGCCGAACACAACGCCGACATCGCCTACGTCCTCGAAGGCGGTTACGACATCGACGCTCTCACCGAATCGATCGCTCAGATCGTCGAAGCCTCGGATACTGGGCGCACGGAGAGAAGCGGCGCCTCCCAGTCGGCGCGCGGGCGATAGGGTGAGCACTACCTGATACTGATGGTCTGGAAGCTACGGAACGACCGACGCCGCGATCTTGACCAGTTCGCTGCGCGACAACTCGCCGACGAGCGTGAAGTGCAGGCCCGCTTCCGCCCATGACAGTAGCGTGACCGGGCCTTGTTCGACGTACTGGGCGTCGTGACTTTCGACGCGGATGGTCTTTGCCGTATAGTGCGAGAGATCGACGGCTGCGCCGCGGGCGTTCTCGAAGAGCGAGATCGTGCGGATGCCGTCGCTGTACAGCAGATGCAACGAGCGCACGCCGTTGACGTCGGTCACGTCGCCCGTCACCGGCAAGAAGCCTTCGGGCAGATAGCGCGGGCTCTGCGCGTTGAAGCCGGCCGTCTTGACGGCTGCTTTCACGTCGCTCGAAGGCTGCGGCCGACGCGAGCCTTTTATCGTGGTCATGCCGCTCGGCACTTGGAAGACCTGACTCGGGATCGCGGTCGTATAACGTAAGTTCGAGAAGCGCGTCTGCGACGTGAGGGCGCCGTTGGCGGCGTAGCGTTCTTTCTGCAACACCAGATGCGTCTTGGCATCCATCCATATCCGCATGACGGTCTGGCCGGTGTGCTTGTTGACCAGCATCACCACGTTGCACTTCTGGCCGGCGACGGTTTCATCGGGCGCCGAGTCGGCGCGATAGTTGCTGGCGAGCAGGCCGAAGTTGTCGTCCATCGCGACCTGGTCGTCGATCGCATCGTTCTCGTCCACGATCACGCGGTTGCGCTGGACGTCGATGCTGTAGCGGTTCTCGGCGTGCGTGAGGATCGAATCGCCGTAGAGCGATTGTGGCGCGAGATACCAGCGGCGCGTGAGGTCGGGCGCGCGATGCTCGATGCGATACACGCTGGCCTGGGTCTGCGACTCGCCGATCTCGAGCGTCTGCACTTCGCCGACGTACGAGACCGCGCGCGGCGCGCCAATCGCCAGCCGAAGCAGGCTTGATGCGTCGCCGGCATGCGCCGGGGCGACGCCGGCGAGCGCGAAGACGGTCAATGCGACGAGCGCGTTACGGACGAACATCGGCCGTCAACGTCACCGGATCGACGGCGACCGCCGAGGCGTTTACCGGATCTCCGGTGGTGGTGAGCGAGCCGGGAATCGTCTCGGAGGCATCCCCGAACGGCATGGTCCCGTTCACGGCCGCATGATCGTCGAGATAGTAGGCGGCATCGATCGAGGGCGGATTGCTACGGAAGAGCTGCGGCGCGAAGAACAGCCCGAGCACCAGCACGGCTGCGAGCGGCACGAGGATCGCGGGCTTTAGCCATGCGCTCATCTGATCCAGCAGGCCGGGCGGCGAGGCGAGTTCGTAGACGTTCGCCCAGATGGTCGCTTCCACGCCCGCCGGCAGGTCGCGCTCTTCGGCGGCCGCTTGGCGCTGCAACGCTTCGGTCAACGCGGTCTCGGCGCGCACCGACGCCTGGCAGTCGGGACAGCCGGCAAGGTGTGCGAAGACCGCCGCGTCTTCCTCGGGAGGGAGCGCGTGGTGCAGATAGTCGATCAGTTGGTCTTGTGTTAGATGATTCATTTGTGTCGTGCGTCATAGTGTTCCACGAATCGTCGCAGTTGCGCGCGGGCGCGGTGGAGGCGTGACCTCACCGTGCCGATCGAGCATCCCGCGATGTCCGCGATTTCTTGATAGCTGAGCTCCTCGATGTCGGCCAGGACGACGACCTGTCGCTGATCCGTCGAGAGCGATTCGAGGGCCCGCTGGAGACGTTCTCCGAGATGGCCTTCGACGTAGTCCTCGATCGGCGTCACCGCCAGAGGCCGCTCCCCCCCGTACTCTTGCGGCACGTTGTCGTCAGGGAGTTCTTCCAGATAACGCCCTTTTCGCCGCCGAAGTTCGTCCCGGTGCAGATTCGTGACAATCCGGTAGATCCAGGAAAGGAACGAGGTCCCGGGCTGAAAGGATCTCCAAGCCTTGTAAACGCGGATGAAGGCGTCCTGGGTGAGGTCGCGTGCATCGGCTTCGTTACGCGTCAAGCGAAAGGCGAAATTGTAGGTCGCCTTCCCGTATTGCTCCATCGCTTGCCGGAGAAACGTTGCTTGGTCGTCCATCTGCGTTCGCGGGTTAATACCCCGTCGCGCCGTGTGAGCCTTGTTGGGGAGGCCGGACGTCCGATTAGGCGAACCTAACTCGGGATGCTCGCACGCCTATTTCTCCTGACCGCCCTGCTCCTGGCCGCCCCGAGCGTGGCGCTGGCCGATGCGCAGGTGGCGTCGGCCCCGACGATGCCCGTCGCAATCCCGACGCCGCTACCGCCGACCCTCAAGGGCGACGACGGCTCGCTTGGCCTGGTCGACCTCAAGCCGGTCAAGGTCGAAGCCGACGGCACCAAAGTCTTCAACCTCACCGCCTCGATCATTCGGTGGGAAGTGACCCGAGGCACGCGCGTCAACGCATGGGCTTATAACGGCACGGTGCCGGGCCCGGTCTTCCGCGTAAATCTCGGCGATAAGATCAAGGTCATCTTCACGAACGATCTGCCCGAACCATCGGTGGTCCACTTCCACGGGCTCGCCGTGCCCGCCGATATGGACGGCGTGCCGGGCATGAGCCAGGCGGCCGTCCCGCCGAATGGATCGTTCACGTACGTGTTCACCGCGACGCGGCCGGGGACTTACATCTACCACACCCACTTCAACGATTTCGATCAGCTCGATCGCGGGCTGTATGGCGCCTTCATCGTCGAAGACCCGCACGCGCCCAAGGTGACGCACGACTATCCGGTGATCGTCTCGTCCTGGCGCATCAATAGCGACAGCGAGAACTTCTTTTCCATCAACGGCAAGGCGTATCCGGAGACGATGCCGCTCGAGGTGAAGACGGGCGACCTGATCCGCCTGCGCTTCATCAACATCAGCGGCACCGAGTTCCACACGATGCACCTGCACGGGCACCTGATGAAGATCATCGCGCGCGACGGCAACCCGGTCACCTACAACGACGTCGAGAACACGATCAATATCGGTCCGGGTCAGACGGTCGACGCGTTGGTCAAGGCCGACGCGGATCCGGGAACCTGGATGCTGCACTGCCACGTCGCCGACCACGTGATGAACGGCAACGTCATGCCGGGCGGCCTGATCACCGCGCTTCACTACGCCGGGACGCCGGACACGCTGCTCGGCATGGAGACCGGCATGGGCGGCGCCTCGCACGGCTCGCACCAGCCGCTCAACTTCTGGGAGACGCTGATCCTCGGCTTGATCGCCGGGCTCACGATATTCGTCGGGCTCCCGGTCGCGAAGTTGCGCAACGTCGCGCCGCAGGCGATGTCGCTGCTCAACTCGCTCGCGGTCGGCGTGTTGTTCTTCCTGCTCTTCGATGTGATCAAGCAGGCGTCGGAGCCGGTCCAAGACTCGCTCCACGTCTGGGTCACCGGCGGCGGCGATGCGAACAACTTCATCTTGCTCATCCTGGTCTTCATCATCGGCATCACGGTCGGCTTGGTCGGACTCGTCTACGGCACCAAGGGCTTCTTGCGCTCGGCCAAAGAGGCGAGCGGTCAGAACCCGCTCGCTCTCTCGTTGATCATCGCGACCGGCATCGGCATGCACAACTTCGCGGAAGGGCTTGCGATCGGGCAGTCCGCCGCCAGCGGCGCGATCCAACTCGCGCTGATGCTGATCATCGGCTTCGGTCTGCACAACGCGACCGAGGGCTTCGGCATCGCGGCCCCGCTGATGCAGGCGCAGAACGTGAAGTGGCGCTTCCTGCTGCTCGCCGGTATCATCGGCGGCGCGCCCACGTTCCTCGGCACGATCGTCGGGTATAGCTTCGTCTCGCCGGTGCTCTCGGTGCTCTTCCTGACGCTTGCTGCCGGTGCGATCATCTTCGTCATCAGCGAGATGCTCCACGTCGCGCGCCGGGTCGGTTTCGTCGAGATCGGCGTGATCGGGCTCGCGCTCGGCTTCCTGGTGGCGTACGGAACAGACCTGATCCTCTCGGCGGTAGGTGCATGATGATGAATTCTTCGAGACGCTCGCGTCGACCGCTCCTGCGGATGATACTGGCCTTGTCGGTCGTGCTGGTCGGGGCCACCCGGGCTCCGGCCTCGCAGGTGGCGCACTTCGACCACATCTTCGTGATCGTCGAGGAGAACCACTCGGCGGAACGGATCGTCGGGAGCGACGCTGCGCCGACCATCACCCAGTATGCGAAGACGTACGGCTACGGCTCGCAGTTCTTCGCCGAGACGCACCCGAGCGAACCGAACTACGTGGCGATCGTCGGCGGCTCCACGTACGGCATCCGCGACGACGACGCGTACTACTGCCACGCGAACGATTCGAGGCCATCCTGTAGAAACAGCGATCGACCGGGCTACGCGAACCACACGATCGACAAGCAATCGCTCGCGAGCCTGATGGACGCGAGCGGATTGACCTGGAAGAACTACAACGAGGATCTGCCTGCGCCCGGGTCGCTCGCGGTCAGTTCGCATCTGTACGCCTCCAAGCACGACGGTTTCATCAACTTCGCGTCCGTTCAGAACGATCCGAAGCTGGCGCAGAAGTTGGTCGGCTTCGACCGGCTCTACGACGATCTCCGCACGGGGAACGTGCCGAACTTCTCGCTGATCGTGCCGAACCTGTGCGACGAGATGCACGGCACCGGAAATATCGCCGACGGCCTCGACTGCTCGTATGCGGTCCAGAACAGACTGATCGGGCGCGGCGATGCGAACATCAAGAAGATCGTCGAAGCGATCATGGCATCGCCGGTTTGGAACGCCAAGGGTAACTCTGCGATCGTGGTGACGTTCGACGAGGACGATGGTGGCGGCCGCTCGGGTTGTTGCGGGAACGACCCGAACGACCCGTCCAATATTGGTGGCGGACACATCGCGACCGTCGTCATCACCAACCACGGCCCGCGGGGCGTCGTCGACGCGACGCCCTACAACCACTACTCGTTGCTTCGCACGGTCCAAGATGCGTTCGGATTGCGACCGTTGCTCGGCCGCGCGTCCGCACCGGGCGTCGTCCCGATGATCAAACTGTTCGGAAGCGCGTACTGAACCGGCTGACGTTCGTCGTCCGGGTCGCTATGGGCGCCGTCCTCGTCGTGGCGGGCGCGCTGAAAATCGGCCAAGCGTCGGCCTTGGCCGCCTCTATCGCCGGCTTTCATCTGCTTCCGGCTGGAATCGTCGCGCCGCTCGCGATCGTGTTGCCCTTCGTCGAGGTCTTCGTCGGGCTCTATCTGATCGTCGGGCTCTTCACCAAGATCGCCGCGGTCGTTGCGGCGGCGCAATACGCGCTCTACGCCGGAGTGATCGCGAGCGCGGTGATCCGGCACATCCCGGCGAACTGCGGATGCTTCGGGCCGAACGATTCGGCGACCGCGGACTGGCCGCACGTCGGATTCGATCTCTTGCTCTGCGCACTCTGCGCGTTCGTCGCGTGGCACGCACCCGGCGCGCTCGCTCTCGATGGAAAGTTGAAGAAGACATGAACCAGCGGACCGTAGCCATCGGATCGATCGGCTTGCTCGTGGTCGTGATCGCCGTTGCGGCGATCTGGTACGGCACTCATCCGCAGCAGCAGAGCCAAGTCCAAACGGCCGCGAACGTCGCGAGTTCGTCGAAGACACCGCCACCCATCAAGCTCGCGGTCGGCATGAAGGC